>NZ_JAJCXD010000090.1:0-21151 GCF_021056305.1 Actinokineospora sp. PR83 | reverse complement strand
GCCCGAACCGGGGGTCGAGCAGCCCGCCCGCCGCCGACAGCAGCAGCACCGTGCCGGTGCCCGGCCGGTCCGGGGTGAACGCCCGCCGCCCGGCCGCCTCGGCCACCGCCGCGCGCAACTGCGCGGGCACCAGCGCGGGCAGGTCGGCCTGCAGCGCGCCCACCACCGAGGCGGGGTCGCGGGCGCGCAACCGGTCCGCGCCGAAGGCCAGGGCGGCGTTGAGACCGGGCAGGCCGGGCTGGTTCACGCACTCGGCGCCGCTGCCGCGCAGCGCCTCGACCACCCTGGCGTCCTCGCACACCACCAGCACCGAGCGCGCCGCGGCCACCGCGGCGGCCACCGTGTCGCGCACGATCGCCAGCACCAGGTCCCGGTGCCCGGCCACCCCGCCCGGGGCGGCGCCGCGCAGCCGCGACTTGGCCCGGTCCAGGTGCTTCACCGGCACCACCAGGTCCACCGGGGGATCGACGGGCAGCTCGGCGCACACCCCGCCGATAGTGCCAGTGCCCGCTTCCGCCGACCCCGTCTGGACCGCGCGGGCGGTGGCCGTGGACACTCACAGGTCACGGACGCGGCGAGGAGGACGAGTTGGGCGAGCGGGAACGGGGCGGGTTCTGGGTCGGTGCGGCGGCATCGGTCTTCTACCCGCTGAGCTGGCTGGGCAGGCGGACGTACCTCGGCGCGGACAAGCTCCCCGCCACCGGCGCGGCCCTGCTGGTGATGAACCACGTCTCCCACCTCGACCCGCCCAACGACGCGGTGTTCGTGCACCGCAACCGGCGCGTGCCCCGGTTCATGGCCAAGGACAGCCTGTTCCACGTGCCCCTGTTCGGCCGGATGCTCGCGGGCTCCGGCGGCATCCCGGTCTACCGCGGCTCGGCCGAGGCCAGGGACAGCCTGCGCGCGGCGCACCAGGCGCTGCGCGAGGGCAAGGTCGTGGTCATCTACCCCGAGGGCACCATCACCAAGGACCCCGCCGGCTGGCCGATGAAGGCGCGCACCGGCGCGGCTCGGCTGGCGCTGGAGAACGACGTGCCGGTCATCCCGGCCGCCCGCTGGGGCACCAACCACATCTGGGACGGCTACACCAAGCGGTTCCACCCGTTCCCGCGCAAGCGGGTGACCACGGTCCTCGGCGACCCCATCGACCTGTCGGCCTACCGCGACCGGCCGGTGACCAGCGCCCTGCTGCGTGAGGTCACCGACGTGATGATGCACGAGGTGCAGGCCCTGCTGGCCGGGGTGCGCGGGGAGGACCCGCCCGCGGAGTTCTTCCGCTCCCCGGCGCGCAGCGCCGCCGACGAGAGCGCGGGCTGAGCCGTGGGCGGTCACATCACCGTCCTGGGCGCGGGCTCGTGGGGCACCGCGTTCGCCAAGGTCATGGCCGACGCCGGGCGCGAGGTGGTGCTGTGGGCCCGGCGCCGCGACGTGTCCGAGGTGATCACCTCGACCAGGGAGAACGCCGAGTACCTGCCCGGGGTGCGGCTCCCCGCCCCGCTGAGGTCCACATCGGACCCGCGGCGGGCGCTGGACGGGGCGCACACGGTCGTGCTGGCCGTGCCCAGCCAGAGCCTGCGGCACAACCTCACCGCCTGGCGCAGCCTGATCGCCGACGACGCCACCCTGGTCAGCCTGGCCAAGGGCGTGGAGCTGGGCACGCTCAAGCGGATGAGCGAGGTCATCACCGACGTCACCGGGTTCGCCGAGGACCGCATCGCCGTGGTCTCCGGGCCCAACCTGGCCAAGGAGATCGCCGAGGAGCAGCCCACCGCCACGGTGATCGCCTGCCGCGACCACGACCGGGCGGTGGCGCTGCAACGGGCCTGCACCACCGGCTACTTCCGGCCGTACACGATCACCGACGTGGTGGGCTGCGAACTGGGCGGGGCGTGCAAGAACGTCATCGCCCTGTCCTGCGGCATGGCAGACGGCCTGGGCTTCGGCGCGAACACCCTGGCCACGCTGATCACCCGCGGCCTGGCCGAGACCAGCCGCCTCGGCGCCGCGCTGGGCGCGGACCCGCTCACCTTCGCCGGTCTGGCCGGACTGGGTGACCTGGTCGCCACGTGCTCCTCGCCGCTGTCGCGGAACCGGACCTTCGGGGCCAGGCTGGGCCGGGGCGAGACCATGGCGCAGGCGCAGGCCGCCGCGGCCGGGCAGGTCGCCGAGGGGGTCAAGTCCTGCTCGTCGATCCGCGAGCTGGCGCTGCGCCACGGCATCGAGATGCCGATCACCGAGGTCGTGCACCGCGTCTGCCACGACGGGTTCCACCCGCGCGAGATGGCGGGCGCCCTGCTGGGCCGCCAGACCAAGCCGGAGCGCGAGCGGTGAGCGGCCGGCCGGACACCAGGGGCGACGGGACGCGCTGCGTGCACGCCGGTTCCGCGGTCGCGGGCCCGGACGTGCCGCTGGCCCCGCAGCCGGTCCTGGCCGCCCCGTTCCACCTGGGCGGCGAGGACTTCTACGGCCGCGCGTCCAACCCCACCTGGCGGGCCCTGGAGTCGGCCATCGGCTGGCTCGACGGCGGCGAGTGCGTCGTCTACTCCTCCGGCATGGCCGCGGTCTCCGCGCTGCTGCGCACGGTCCTCGGCGCGGGCGACGTGGTCGTGCTGCCCTCGGACGGCTACTACCTGGCCCGCTCCTACGTCCGCGACCACATGGCCGCCCACGGCCTGGAGGTCCGCGAGGTCCCCACGGCCGCGCGCTGGACCGCGCAGACCGTCCGCGGCGCACGGCTGGTGCTGCTGGAAACCCCGTCCAACCCTGGCTTGGACGTCTGCGACATCGCCGCGATCGCCGACCTCGCGCACGCGGCGGGCGCGCTCGTCGCGGTCGACAACACCACCGCGACCCCGATCGGGCAGCGCCCGCTGGAACTCGGCGCGGACCTCACCGTCGCCAGCGACACCAAGGCGCTCTCCGGCCACAGCGACGTCGTGCTCGGCCACGTCTCCGCCCGCGACCCGGAGTTGGTCGCCCGGCTGCGCGCCGAGCGCACCGCCTCCGGCGCGGTCCCCGGCCCGTTCGAGACCTGGCTGGCCCACCGCGGCCTGGGCACCCTGGACCTGCGGCTGGCCCGGCAGGCGGAGAACGCCGCGGCGCTCTACCAGGCCCTGCGCGACCACCCCCGGGTCACCGGGCTGCGCTGGCCCGGCGCGGCGGCCGACCCGGCGCACCCGGTGGCCCGGCAGCAGATGCGCCGCTTCGGCGGCGTGGTGACGTTCGTGCTGGAGTCGGCCGAGGCGGTGGAGGCGTTCGTGGCCGGGACGACCCTGGTGGCCTCGGCCACCAGCTTCGGCGGCCTGCACTCCACCGCCGACCGCCGCGCCCGCTGGGGCGACGCGGTCCCGGAGGGCCTGGTCCGCTTCTCCTGCGGCTGCGAGGACCCCGAAGACCTGGTGGCCGACGTCCTCGCCGCGCTGCGCTGATTCCCCGGGCTGATCCCGGGTTCGGGTTTCGGCTGACAGCACGGAGGCCGCGCACCCCAGTGGGTGCGCGGCCTCCGTCGTCGTACTCTGCCCGCCAGGGCCTGTGCTCAAAGCTGACCGCCCTCGAAACCGCAGGCCCGGCTACGCACCCCCACCAAACAGGCCGGCGCAAGGACACGTCCTAGACCGGCAGCGCCATCTGCATGACGATGTCCCCGGTCGGCGCGGGCGACCCGCCCGCGGGCTCCACCGAAACGCCGATCTCCTGCGCCGCGCCGATGCCCGGCGTGGTCAGCAGCGAGGCGTGCCCGGACGGGTCCGGCGCCATCACCCCGATGGAGCGCGGGGCGCCGTCGCCCATCAGCCACACCTGGTAGGTCTTGCCGTCCGGCGCGGAGGGCACGTTGCCCGCCAGCAGCATGACCTGACCGCGCTCGCGGGACAGCACGACCGTCCCGTCGAGCCCGGTCGTCGTGCTGCCGCTGACGACCCTGGCGTCCCCGGCCGAGAGCAGGTTCGACATCGCCGCCGCCTGCTGCCGGGTGGAGTCCAGGTCGCTGGTGTTGCGGACCAGGAGCACGCCCAGCGACACCGAGACGACCAGCAGCAGCGCCGCGGCCACCCCGAGGAACTTCGTGACGACCGGCGACGCCGCCGCGGACCGGCGCTCGCGCCGCGCGGTGAGGTCGTCGACCGGCGGGAGCTGGCGCACCTCGGCGATGCGGGCCAGCACCTGCGACTTCAGCTCCGCGGGCGGCTGGTCCGACGCCGCCTCGCCCAACCGGGTGGCGGTCGCCTGCAGCTCCCGCACCTCCTGGGCGCAGGACTCGCACTCGGCCAGGTGGCGCTCGAACTCGGCGCGCTCGAACTCCGGGATCGCGTCGAGGGCGTACGCCCCGGTCAGCGCGTGGATGTCAGCGGTCATCGGGCCACCCCCAGGCAGTCGCGCATCCGGATGAGCCCGTCGCGCAATCGGGTCTTGATGGTTCCTAGAGGAGTGTCCAGCAGGTCGGACACCTCGCGGTAGGTCAATCCGCGGTAGTAGGCCAGTTCGACCGACTCCCGTTGCAGCTCCGTCAGGCTCGTCAGGCAGCGCCGCACCTGCTCGTGCTCCAGCCGGGTGCTCACCTGCTCGGCCACCTCGTCGAACGGCCGGGTGGTCTCCCGGCGGTACGCCTTGTCCTCGCGGTCGGTGGCCGACTGCGCCGAGCGCACCCGGTCGACCGCGCGGCGGTGCGCCAGCGTCATCACCCAGGTCATCCCGCTGCCCCGCTCGGCGGAGTAGCGCGCGGCGGTCCGCCACAGCTCCAGCATGACCTCCTGGGTGACCTCTTCGGACTGCGCCGGGTCGCGCACGATCCGCCGGACCAACCCGAAGACCGGGGAGGCCACGAGGTCGTAGAGGCCCTCGAAGGCCTTCTCGTCCCCGCGCGCCACCTGCTGCAGCAGCGCCCCCGCGTCCGGCGGCGCCTGCGTGACGGCATCCGCCTCCCCGGCGATGCGCCGCACTCGTTCGGCCATGTGCACTGCTCCCGTCCGTGGCGCGACCCGACCCGCCGCGCTTGTTGTCCGCCACCACGCATTCGGACCAGGGGTGTTCGCGGATGGGTTCGACCCCCGGCGCGGTGGGCCGGTTCCCCGGTTCCCCCGGAGGTGTTCCATTCCGTGGACCGAGTTGCCGCCCGCACGACCCGGTGTTTACCTATGCCCCGTGTTGCAGCGCGCCATGACCGACGAGCGGGGTCCCCGCCCGGTTTGTCGCGCGCTCTGTCTCTGTCGGTGATACCGCCCCGAGGCCTTCTCCCCGGCCGCGCCGTGTCAGTTCACCCCCATGGAAGAGACGTAGGAACATGTTCGCCGTACCGCCCAATACCGTGGCGCTCGTCAGTCCCGCCGCGTTCGCGCACCCCGCCCTGGTCGCCGCCGAGTTCGCGCGCGACCGGGACCGCTGGCGCGGCCTGCTGCGCTACGACCCCGACCGGCGCTTCGCCGCGCTGGTCGAGCTGACCGAGGACCAGGAGGTCTGGCTGATGGGCTGGTTGCCCGGCCAGGGCACCGAGCTGCACGACCACGACGGCACCACCGCCGCGTTCACCGTGGTCTCCGGGACGCTCACCGAGCAGGTCGCCTACCCCGGGCACCGCGAGGACGTGGTGCACAACCTGGTCGCGGGCCAGTCGCGGGTCTTCGCCTCCGGATACGTGCACCGCATCCACAACCCCGGGCCCGACCCGGCGGTCAGCATCCACGTCCACCGGGTGACCGGTCCGACCGGCGGCAGCCGCCGGGTCGACCGGCTCACCGGGGTCGAGCTGCGGTGACGTGCCCGGGGACCGGCCGGCCCGGTTCCAGGTCCGCGGCGGGCACCGGCTCGCCGTAGACCGTCCGGATCGGCACCACCCCCGCCCAGGCGGTCCCGGCGGCGACGTCAGCCTCGTCGTCGCCGGGGCCGCCCGCGCGCACCTTCACCGCAGCCTCCGCCAGGTCGACGGCCAGGACAGCGGTCTTGGCCAGTTCCTTGTCGGTCGGCGGCCGGGCGTGGTCCCAGGAGCCGGGCGTCAGGTGCTCGGTGATCACCCGCAGCGCGGCCAGCTTGGCGGTCGGGTCGAGGACCGGCACGGCGGTCGCGTGCACCACCGCCGAGCGGTAGTTCATGGAGTGGTTGAAGACCGACCGGGCGTAGACCAGCCCGTCGAGCAGGGTCACCGCCACGCACACCTCGATCCCCGCCGCGGCCGTGCGCAGGCTCAGCGCGCCGGTGGACCCGTGCAGGTAGAGGGTGTCGCCGTCGCGGCCGTACCCGGTGGGCAGCACGAGCGGCGACCCGTCGACGACGGTGGACAGGTGGCACACCAGACCGGCGTCGAGCACCTGCCAGAGGACGGCCCGGTCGGTCACCGCGCGGTTGCTCCCACGGCGGACCCTGGTGCGGTCGGTCGCGGACAGTGGCGGGTGCGGAGAGGAGTTCACCCACCCAGACTCGGGGGTGAAGTGGAATGCTGACAGGGCCACAGCCACGCCATTCCAGGAGGCCACTGGTGTCCGAGAGCCCCGCGCTGCCGGTGCGCCTCAACCGCGGTTCGACCACCCCGCTGGCCGTCCAGCTCGCCGAGGAGCTGCGCACCTTCGCCGCCGACGGCAGGCTGCGCAGCGGCGACCGGCTGCCGTCCACCCGGGCGCTGGCCACCCAGCTCGCGGTCAGCCGCACGGTGACCGCGGCGGCCTACGAGCAGCTGCACGCCGAGGGCTGGATCGCGGGCAGGCACGGCTCCGGCACCTACGTCACCACCGCCCCACCCGGCTCCCCGCGCGCCCGCCCCCGCCGCGCCAGGGTCGCGGCCCCGGGCGCCCCCTCGGTGGACCTGCGCCCCGGCTCACCGTGGATCGGCGGCCTGGACCGCTCCGCGTGGCGCCGGGCCTGGCGCGGTTCCGCCGACGTCACGCCGTTGCAGCGCCACGAGCGCGCCGGGGTCCCCGCCTACCGGGCGGCGGTCGCCGAGCACCTGCTGCGCCACCGCGGCCTGCGCGTCAGCGGCGAGTACGACGAGGCGGGGGAGGGCGAGTCGGTCCTGGCCACCGGCGGCACCACGGCGGCGGTCGCGGAACTGGCGGCGTCGGTCCTGCACCGGGGCGACCTGGTCGCCATCGAGGACCCCGGCTACCAGCGCGCCGTCGCCACCTTCCGCGCCGCCGGAATGCGCGTCGTCCCCGTCCCGGTCGACGCCGACGGCCTGCTGCTGGACGCGGTCCCGGCCTCGGCGAAGGTCGTCTACTGCTCCCCGGCGCACCAGTACCCGCTGGGCAGGCGCATGTCGGCGGGCAGGCGGGTCGAACTCGTCGAACGCGCCCGCCGCCAGGGCTGGCTCGTCGTCGAGGACGACTACGACGGCGAACTGCGCTACGACGTCGCCCCCCTCCCGCTGCTCGCCGCCCTGGCCCCCGACGTCGTCGTGCACCTGGGCACCACCAGCAAGATCCTCACCCCCACCCTCGGCGCGGGCTGGATGGTCGCCCCGCCCCCGGTCGTCACGGCCGTCCTGGAACACCGCGACAACACCGGTACCACCCCCGCCGCCGCGGGCCAGCTCGTCCTGGTCGAACTCGCCCGCAACGGCGACCTGGGCCGCCACCTGAGGAAGCTCCGCCGCGAACTCTCCGAACGCCGAGCCCTCCTGGTCACCGCCCTCACCGCCGACAACGTCCCCGTCCTGGGCGACGACGCCGGAGCCCACCTGGTCATCCCCCTCCCCGACACCCCGACGGAACGCGCGGTCATCGACGCCGCCCGCACCCACCACCTCGTCCTGGACGGCCTCGCCCGCCACCACCAGGGGAAGCCGACGTGGTCCGGCATCGCCCTGGGCTACGCCGCCTGCTCCAGGACCCAACTCACCGAAGCGATCCCCACCCTCGTCGACCTCGTCACCACGACCTAGGGTCCCGTCAGCGCAGCAGACGACTGTCGAAGCCTGCCGCGAGCAGCCGGTCGTAGGCGGCCGAGATGTCGGCAGGCACGTCCTGTTCGGCGGCGAAGCCCTGCTTCGGGTACTCGATGACCCGCTGGAGGTCGCCGACCAGCATGTCGATGACCAGCTTCTCGTCGCCGATGGACCGCACGTAGTCCCCGAGTTCCAACGGCTCCGACGTGCACACGACCTCGACCTCCGGCCAGACCGCTCGACAGGTGGCATAGGCACGGCGTTCCATGTAGGGCTTGGAGATGATCAGCGCTGAGCGCGGCGTCCGCCCGCGCTCAGCGAGCAGCGCCCGCGAGAATGTCACGTTCTGCCCGGTGTTGCCCGCCTCCGGTTCAACCAGGATGGCGCTGTCCGGTACGCCAAGGCTCATCGCGTGTTCGCGGTAGTGCACGGCTTCACCCCGGGGGAACCGCTCGGCCGTGGTCGGGCTGTTGCCGCCGCTGAACACCACGAGGGGGAACACGCCCGACCGGTACAACTCTGCCGCGTGGCTCGCGACACCGAGGTCATGGCTGCCCAGCCCGATGGCCACGTCGCAGGGGCGCACCTCGTGCCCCATCCGGTGGTAGTCCCAGATCAGTTCGGCGTCCTGCCGGTGTTGTTCGGTGATGCCGGTCGGTGCCATGGGGTGTTCGTCCTCCGGTTGGTTCACTGTGCCCGTTCGACACGGGCCTGCTGGATTCAATGCCCGGGAACTGACCACCGGCTAGCCTGGTGATGCACACCTCCGCCGAACACCTCCGGTCGACGGGCCGGGACTCTGCCGGTGGAGGACCCTCCTCGGTGAAGGAGTGGACCATGCCCGACTTCGACGCGCCCCGCGACCTGCTCGACAAGCCGTAGGCGTGCGAGATGTCCAACCCCGGCCGTCGCCTCCGCGAGCTCCGACACGCTCGCGGCAAGTCCCTCGCTGTCGTCGCCGGGCTCGCGGGCATCAGCGAAGGCCACCTCAGCAAACTGGAGCGCGGACACCGGGCTCTCGACCGCCGCTCGTTGATCATCGCGCTCGCCGAAGCGCTCGAAGTCGCTCCCACCGACCTGGCCTACGAGGCATTCCCGGCGCCGGACATCGATGTGTCCGAGACCGCCGCGGACGAGGTGCGTCGGGCGCTCCTCGCGGTCGGCATGGACCGGCCAGGTGGCCGAGTCCTGCCCGCGCACGTGCTCGCCGACCGTGTCGCGACCCTCCTCGATGCCCAGCAGCGATGTCAGCACGGCACCGTCGGCGCTGCCCTGCCCGCTCTCATCCGCGATGCCCACGCCACCGAGTCCGCCGGGCGGGACACCCGGCAGATGCGACACCTGCTGACCCTGCTCCACGTCCAGGGCACGCAGGCGTGGCTGCGGGACGTCGGCGCTCCCCTCGACCTCGGGTGGCAGGCCGCTGTGCTGGCTCAGCGTGCCGCCGACACCCTCGACGATGCCGTCGACCGGCAGATCGCGGCATTCGGCACCGCACACGGGCTGCTCGCGGCGGGCGCACTCGACCTCGCCGCGGAGACGCTCGCCGCAGCACCGCGACCCACGGCCACCACAGAGCAGAAGCAGATGACGGGGATGTTGGTGTTCACCGACTCCCTGCTCGCCGCTGCGGGGCGCACGGGCGACGTCCAGGCGGCACTCGACGAAGCCGCGGCGCTGGCTGAGCGGGTGGGAGAGGGCAACGCGGGCTACTTCGGTTTCGGCGTCAGCAACACAGCCGTGTGGCGCATGGCTGTCGCGCTGGAAGCGGGGGACCACGCCGCTGCTGCCCGCCTGGCCGACACCGTCACCCCGACCGCCATCCCGTCGCCGCAGCGGCGTGCCGCCTACTGGGGGGACCGGGGTCGCGCCCTCGCCCGCATTCGTGGCCGCCGCGATGACGCTGTGCGGGCGCTGCGCCAGGCTGAGCTGATTTCCCCGGCACGGCTGCACCGGCACCCGTTCACCAGGACCACCCTCGCCGAGTTGGCCGCTCGCAGCCGCGACGACGCCGTCGGCCGCGAACTGCGCGGCATGGCACACCGCGCAGGACTCCGCTAACCCGATCGAGGGACCTTGCCACCGTGGCAAGGTCCCTCGCCTGCTCAACTTCAGCGTCACTTCCCAGAAAGGGGGGGTGATCGAATGTCCGTGCTGATCATGCTCGGGGTTGCTGCGCTGCTGGCCAGTGTCAACGTGTTCGTGGGTCCGCTGGTGGACCGGCCCGCCAGGCGGGTGAGCGACCGATGACCAGTCGTTCCCGCGACACCCTGCGGAGGTGGGGGCATGTCCCCGCGCCGCGCTCGCCAGGTCTGGTGGGTGTTGGCCGGTGGAGGTTCCGAAAGCCACCAACGTGTCGGTCACCCCTGCTGACCAGTTGTGCACTCGGCCGTGTTCGCGCGTCTTCGAGGGCGGCTACACGTTCCGGCTCGCCAAGGGGGACACCGGGGTCGCGGTTTTCCAGGGGACGTGCGTCGAGCAGCGCAGAGTCCTGGTGGTCCGGGACGTCCCCTTTCCCGCACGGCCGATCGAAGGGCCGCAGAGCCCCGTTCCTCGTGCTGCCCAAACCCGACGCCGTGAGCTGGGACGACAGCGCCGCTCTGCGGGTGTTCGCCAAGGCGTGCATGAACCTCGTGCACGACCACCATCGGCTCGTGCGCGGGCATTCCCGGCGGGATGCCTGAGGACATGGCCATCCACAAGGCGGGGAGCGGTGCGCGCCTGCGGCACGACATCCGCGCGAAGACCGCGAGGGCGTTGCTGCTCTCCACGGAACTGGACTCGGCGCGTGTCGAGCGCGGTTTCACGACTCGGCGGTTGGCGGAGCTGATGACCATGTCACCGGCGATGATCAACCGGATCGTGAACGGGCGGAGGATCCCGGACGCGCTGGAACTGGGGGGCCTGTGCGCTCTCCTCGACATCCCGCCGCGTCGTCGGGAGCACCTGTACGGTCTGCGCCGGGAGAGCGAGGACATGAACTGGGTGATCCACGCCACCCCGTCGACGCGCGATCCGGACGACGTGGTCAGCTCACTGTGGTCGCTGGCCGACGGGATCACCACCTACGCCACGAGCGTGACCGGGCCGCGAGCGCCGGGCGGTTCCGGGGGGTCGACCGCACCGGCCTCCCCGGGGCACCACGGCGACACCGTCTGGACCCGCTACGTCTCGGCCGAGGCCATCGAGCGGGCTCCGTACGAGCTGGGGACGCAGGAGCTCCGGCTCGCCCGCCTGGCCCGGTTCGACGGCATCCGGATCGTTCCCCGCACCACGCCGCCACTCCTCCAGCACCCGGTGCGGGTCCTGTACTTCCGGACCTTCCCGCCCGTGGCGGTCCTCGACCTCGACTTCACGACCGTCATCCTCGAAAAGGACAGCGCCGCGCGCTACGTCGACTCACTCCGCCGGATCGCGGACTCGGCCCTGTCCACGGGGGATTCCCGGCAGGTGCTCTCCTCCCTGTGGGGCGAGTTCGACCGAGGCGGGGACCGGCGGTCGCCCACGCCACAGCCAGGGACCACCGAAAATCCCGGCGGGTAGGGTCCACTCCCATGGCCAGCTCAAAGATCCGCGTCGCGGTGGTGTTCGGGGGGCGGAGCACCGAGCACGCGGTGTCCTGCCTGTCCGCGGCGAGCGCTCTCGTGAACCTCGACCCCGCCCGCTTCGAGGTGGTGCCGGTCGGCATCACCCGGGAGGGCGCGTGGGTCCTGGGGCCGGGCGACCCGGGCGCGCTGCGCATCGAGGGGCGCACCCTGCCCACGATCACCGGGGGCACCGCCGTCACCCTGCCCGCCGACCCCGGCTCGGTCGACCTGGTCGTCCTGGAACCGGGGCGGGCGGGGGAGGTGCTGACCGGTGTGGACGTCGTCTTCCCCATGCTGCACGGCGCCTACGGCGAGGACGGCACCATCCAGGGGCTGCTGGAGATGGTCGGCGTCCCCTACGTCGGCCCCGGTGTGCTGGCCAGCGCGGTCGCCATGGACAAGGGCTACACCAAGAAGCTGCTGGAGGCCGAGGGACTGCCCGTCGGCCGGTACGTCGAACTGCGGCGCGGCGCCGCCACCCTCACAGGGGAGGAGCGCGACCGGTTGGGGCTGCCCGTCTTCGTGAAGCCCGCCCGCGCGGGCTCGTCCACCGGCATCAGCCGGGTCGCCTCCTGGGACGACCTCGACGCCGCCATCGCCGCCGCGCGCGAGGTCGACCCGAAGGTGCTCGTCGAGGCCGGGGTGGTCGGGCGCGAGGTGGAGTGCGGGGTGCTGGAGTTCCCCGACGGGCGGGTGGCGGCGTCGGTGCCCGCGGAGGTGCGGCTGGTCGACGACTCGGTGGACTGGTACGACTTCGACGCGAAGTACCTCGACGACGTCGCGGAGCTGGACATCCCGGCCAAGCTGGACGACGACGTGGCCGAGCGGCTGCGGGCGATGGCCGTGGACGCGTTCCGCGCGCTGGACTGCCAGGGGCTGGCCAGGGTGGACTTCTTCGTCGGCGCGGGCGGGGAGCTGACGGTCAACGAGGTCAACACCATGCCCGGCTTCACCCCCACCTCGGCCTACCCGAAGATGTGGGCCGTCACCGGGCTCGACTACCCGGCGCTGCTGGCCACCCTGGTCGACACCGCCGTGGCCAGGGGTACCGGGCTGCGCTGAGCGCTCAGGGCCGCACCGGCTGCGCGGGCAGCACCCGACCGACCACTTCGGACACCGTTTGCAGCGGGCCGGTGCCCAGCCCGTCGGGGAGGGTCAGCGCCACGTACACCGGGCGGTCGACGGCGAACCACGTCGACGCACCGGTGCCCTCGACCGGGAGCCACTGCACCCCGGAGACCACGCGCAACTGCGCCGTCGGCGTCAGCTCACCCGGTTTCGACAGGCCGCAGCGCAGCACCACCGGCTCCGCCACCCGGTCGCCCCACACGACCGCCCCGGCGGGGGCGGGGTCGGCGACGGGCAGCTTCTCCAGCGTGCCGCCGCCGTTGGGCAACGCGCCGGTGAGCTGCCCCACCAGGGACGCGCACGACGGCGACCCGGCGTCCGGCGCCTCCACCGGGACCAGCCCGACCGGGCCGGTGCGCGGGGCGGCGGTGGGGTCCTGCGCGGCGGTGTCGGCGGGCCCGAGGAAGCGGCTGGCCAGCACGACACCGGCGACCAGCAGCGCCACCAGGACCGCCGCGGCGACCACCGCGCGGCGCGACGGACCGGCGGCGGGGGCGGGGGTGGTCGGGACGTTCACCGCCCCAGTGGACCACGCCTCAGAGGTGCACCACCGGGCAGGTCAGCGTGCGCGTGATGCCTTCCACGTTCTGGATGTTGGCGACCACGAGCTGCCCCAGCAGGTCCACGTTGTCGGCCTCCGCGCGCACGATCACGTCGTAGGGCCCGGTGACGTCCTCGGCCGTGGTCACCCCCTGCAGCCCGGCGATCTCGGACGCGACCGCGGCGGCCTTGCCCACCTCGGTCTGGATCAGGATGTATGCGTGCACCACGGCGCGCCCCTTCGCGGCTAGGTGTCCCCAAGAGGTAGGAACGTGTCCAGCAACGTACCCCAGACGCGGTTTTGGTGGGGGGTCCGAAAGTCGGTGATCGGAGGACATGGGTGCGACCGGACACACCGCGGCCCCCGGAGACGGTCGCCGACGTCGGCGAGTTCGGGCTCATCCGGCGGCTGACCGCGGGGCGGGTCCAGCCCGCGGCCACGCTGCTGGGCCCCGGTGACGACGCCGCGGTGGTGACCGCGGCCGACGGCAGGGTCGTGGCCAGCACGGACGTGCTGGTGGAGGGCACGCACTTCCGGTTCGACTGGTCGGACCCGGACCAGGTGGGGCGCAAGGCGGTCGCGGCGAACCTGGCCGACGTGGCGGCCATGGGCGCGGTGCCCACCGCCGTCCTGGTGGGCCTCGCCTGCCCGGCGACGACGAGGACCACCGTCCTGGAGGGGCTCACCGAGGGCATGTGGACCGAGGCCCGGCGGGCCTCGGTCGGGGTGGTCGGCGGCGACATGGCGACCGCCCCGGTGCTGGTGATCTCGATCACCGCGCTCGGCGAGCTGCGCGGTCGCGCGCCGGTCACCAGGTCCGGGGCCAGACCCGGCGACGTGCTGGCGGTGTCGGGGAAGCTCGGCTGGAGCGCGGCCGGGCTGGCCGTCCTCAAGCGCGGTTTCCGGTCCCCGGTCAACGTCGTCGCCGCGCACCGCTCGCCGGAACCGGACTACGCGGCCGGACCGCAGGCCGCCGACGCGGGCGCCACCGCGATGCTCGACGTGTCCGACGGCCTGCTCGCCGACCTCGGGCACCTGTGCGCGGCCTCCGACGTCGCCATCGACGTGCGGTCGGACCTGGTCGAGGTGCACCAGCGGCTGATCGACGTCGCCTCCGCGCTCGGCGGCGACCCCCGGCACTGGGTGCTCACCGGCGGCGAGGACCACGCGCTGGCCGCCACCTTCCCCGACCCCGCCGCGGTCCCCGACGGCTGGCGCACCATCGGCAGCGTCACCCGACCCGGCACCGGTCCCGCGGTGACCGTCGACGGCAAGCCCTACCCGGGGGCCACCGGCTGGCAGCACTGGCGCTGACCGGCCGGGGTTGGGCCACAATCGGGTGGTGCGCATCGAAGTCCTGGCCTACGACCACCCCGATTCGACCACCCTCATCGCCGAGGTCCAGCAGGAGTACGTCGTCCGCTACGGCGACGTCGACCTGACCCCGGTCGACCCGGCCGAGTTCGCCCCGCCGCACGGGCTGTTCCTGGTCGGCTACCTCGACGGCGTCGCGGTGGCCACCGGCGGCTGGCGCCGCCACGGCGAGCACGACGCCGAGATCAAACGCATGTACGTCAACGCTTCCGCCCGCGGCCGGGGGCTGGCCAGGCGTGTCCTGGCCGAACTGGAGGACACCGCGCGGGCGGCGGGCCTGCGCAGGCTCGTCCTGGAGACCGGCGACGAGCAGCCGGAGGCCATCGCGCTGTACCGGTCCGCCGGGTACACCCCGGTGCCGCCGTTCGGCTACTACGCCGACGAGGAGGGGTCGGTCCACCTCGGCAAGGTCCTCCGACCGGGCGGGGACGACCACGACCGAACCCGAGTGAGTGACGAGCGGGTCGGCACACCCGAGTAGGCTCCCACGCCGTGCCACAACCGCTGTCCGAGACCGTCGAAGCCGGGTGGGCCGAAGCGCTCACCCCCGCCGCCGACCAGATCGCCGCCATGGGCGAGTTCCTCCGCGCGGAGATCGCCGCGGGCCGCCGCTACCTCCCGGCGGGCGAGAACGTCCTGCGCGCCTTCAAGCAGCCCTTCGCCGACGTCCGGGTCCTCATCGTCGGGCAGGACCCCTACCCCACCCCCGGCCACGCCGTGGGCCTGTCCTTCTCCGTGGCCCCGGACGTGCGGCCGATCCCCAAGAGCCTCATCAACATCTACAAGGAGTACCAGGACGACCTCGGCTTCCCCCTTCCGTCCAATGGGGACCTCACCCCGTGGGCCGAACACGGGGTGCTGCTGCTCAACAGGGCGCTCACCGTGGAGCCGGGCAAGGCCAACTCCCACCAGGGCAAGGGGTGGGAGCAGGTGACCGAGCAGGCCATCCGGGCGCTCGCAGCGCGCGGTGGGCCGCTGGTGGCCATCCTGTGGGGGCGCAACGCGCGCAACCTCAAGCCGATGCTCGGCGACGTGCCCGCCATCGAGTCGGCGCACCCGAGCCCGCTCTCGGCGCACGCGGGCTTCTTCGGGTCGAAGCCGTTCAGCCGGGCCAACGCGCTGCTCGTCGAGCAGGGCGGCGAGCCGGTGGACTGGAAACTCCCGTAAAACCGGTTGCCCGTCCCCGCTAGCGTCGGACGCGTGCGGAACACCAGGGACCTGGTCCTGATCGCGTCCGGTGCGGGGGTGTCGCTGTTCGGGTCCGCGGTGACGCTGCTCGTGCTCTTGGTGCACTTCAAGGAGTTCGGGGCGTTCGCGGTCACCGCGGTGCTGATCGCCGAGTTCCTGCCCATCGCGCTGGGCGCACCGCTGGCCGGGCTGCTGGTCGACCGGCTGCCCAACCGCAGGCTGATGATCGCCGGGCAGGTGCTCCAGGCCGCCGCCGTGCTCGGCATCGTGGCGGCGCTGGGGAACCTGGGCGCCACGCTGGTGCTGCTGTTCGCCCTGGGGTGCGGCACCGCCGTGGTCAACCCGGCCGCCGCGGCGCTGGTGCCCACCGTCGTCGGGGAGGACGGGGCCACCCGCGGGTACTCGTGGATCGCCACCGGCCGCGCCCTCGGCACGCTCGCCGGGTCGGCGGCGGGCGGGGTCCTGGTGGCCGCGCTGGGCACCGAGCGCGCGCTGCTCGTCGACGCCTGCACCTACGCGGTGCAGGCGCTGGGCCTGTGCCTCGTCCGCGCCGAGCGCCGCCCGGAACGCGGCGGGCAGCGGGCGCGGGCGGCCGACGGCCTCCGGCACCTGTGGGCGGACCGGGTGCTCAGCACGTCCGCGGCCTGCCTGGCGATCGCCTGCCTCGGGGTCATGTTCGCCGAGGTGGCGAACGTGTTCTACGTCACCGACGTGCTCGGCGGGGGCGCGGTGCTGCTCGGGGTGCTGCACGCCTGCTGGATGGTCGGGATGCTCGTCGGCGTCCGACTGGTCACCCGGTTGAGGACCGCCACCGCGCTGCTGGTGGGCCTCGGGTCGTCCTGCGCGGTGATGGGCACCGCGATGGTGCTGCCCGCCGCCGTGCCGTTCACCGCCGCCGTGGTCGTCGGGTACGCGCTCGGCGGGATCACCAACGGGGCGCAGAACGTCATCAACCAGGCCCTGGTGCGGTTGCGCACGCCCGACGCCCTGCGCGGGCGCGCGTTCGCCGCCATGGGGTCGGTGCTGATGGTCGCCAACGTCACCGGGATGGTCACCGGCGGGGTGCTGACCGGGCTGCTGGGGCCGCGGTGGACGTTCGCGCTCGCGGGCATCCCGGCCGTCCTGATCGGCCTCACCTCCGTCGCCGTGGCCCGCGGCCGGGTGGCGTCCGAGGTCAGTGCCTGAGGGGTGCGCACAGCAAACCGGCGCCCGGGGCCTGGTGGCCTCGGACGCCGGTCGGGGATCTGCTGCGGTAACTCGCTCAGCCGCGAACGACCTTGCCCGCCTTGAGGCAGGAGGTGCACACGTTCAACCGCTTGCGCTGGGAGACGCCGGTCTTCGCGTGCACGGTCTGGATGTTCGGGTTCCACCGGCGGTTGGTGCGCCGGTTCGAGTGCGAGACCGACTTGCCGAAGCCTGGCCCCTTGCCACAGACGTCGCACACGGCAGCCACGTCGACACTCCTTCAGGTTGCGGGTGCCCGGCCGGTCGATTCCTCGACCACTGCGGGCGCACGTACGAGAGCCCAGGCGGGCCCAGGCGGTCTGCACAGGGTAACCGGTGCCCCGCCGGTGCTCCAAACCGGGTGGGTGCCCACCGGTGGTTACCCTCGCCCGAGGGGGACCGACGAGCTGGGAGGTCCGGTTGCTGGAGGCACTCGACGCGGCGGCGGTCCGGCGGTGGGCCGCGGCGTGCGTCGGCGCCCTGGACGCGCACCGGGAGGCGATCGACCGGATCAACGTCTACCCCGTGGCCGACGGGGACACCGGGTCGAACCTGCTCACCACCGTGCGCGCGGCCCTGGAGGCGCTGCTGCGCGCCCCGGTGACCGAGCGGGCGGACGCGGGCGGCGCCTTCGGGGTGCTGGCGACCGGGGCGCTGGCGGGGGCGCGGGGCAACTCCGGGGTGATCGTGTCGCAGGTGCTGCGCGGCATGGCCGAGGCGGTGCGGGAGCGGCCCGTCGTCGAGGGGGCGCACCTGCGGCGGGCGCTGCGGCGCGGGGCGGAGCTGGCCGCCGCGGCGATGGCCGAGCCGGTACCCGGAACCATGATCAGCGTGCTGTCGGCGGCCGCGGCGGCGACCGGCGGCGAGGGGCTGCGCGAGGTGGCCCTGGCCGCGGTGCGGGCGGCCGAGGTGGCGCTGGAGCGCACACCGCGCCAGCTCGACGTGCTGGCCGACGCCGGGGTGGTCGACGCGGGCGGGCGCGGGGTGGTGGTGCTGCTCGACGCGCTGCTGGCCGTGGTGGAGGGGCGGGAACCGGACCTGCGGGACTCCGACACCACCGCCGCCCGGCCGGTGAACCCGCACGTGGCGCCCCGGGAGGCGGGGTCGGACCTGTACGCCTACGAGGTGATGTACCTGCTCGACGCGGTCGACGACGCCACGGCGGGCGCGCTGCGGGAGGTGCTCGTCGGCCTCGGGGACTCGGTGTCGGTCGTCGGCGACGGGGCCGGGCTGTGGACCGTGCACGTGCACTGCAACGACGTCGGCGGGGCCATCGAGGCCGGGGTGCGGGTGGGCAGCCCGCGGCGCATCCGGGTGGCCCGCTTCGCCGACGCCGCCCCGGACGGCCCCGCCCGGTTCACCCGCGACCGCGCCGTGGTCGTGCCCGTGCGCGGGGAGGGGCTGGCGGAACTGCTGCTCGCCGAGGGGGTGGCCGTGCTGCGCGTCGGCGACGGGGAGGAACCGACGCCGTACGAGCTGACGCAGGTGATCACCGCCACCGGCGCCGCGCACGTCACCGTGCTGCCAGGGCACCCGCTGCTGATGGAACTCGCCGACGAGGCCGCGATCCGGGCGGTGGCCGGTGGGCAGGACGTGGTGGTCGTCCCGTGCGCCTCCCCGGTGCAGGTGCTCGCGGCGGTCGCCGTGCACGACCCCCGCCGCAGGCCGGGCGACGACGTGGTGGCGATGACCGAGGCCGCCGCCGCGACCCGCCGCGGGGAGGTGCGGGTGGCCGTCGAGGATGCGATCACCTGGGCCGGGCCGTGCCGCGCCGACGACGTGCTGGGGCTGGTCGACGACGAGGTGGTGCTGGTGGAACCGGGGCCGCCCGGGGCGGAAGCGCTGGCTCGGGCGACCCGCGCGGTGGCGCGCAGGCTGCTGGCCGCGGGCGGGGAACTGGTGACCGCGCTGCTCGGCCGCGACGCGCCGGAGGGGCTGGCGGAGGGGCTGGCGGCGTTCCTGCACGCCGAGCGCCCCGAGGCCGACCTGGTCGTCTACGCGGGCGGGCAGGCGGATTCGGTGCTGCTGCTCGGGTTGGAATGACCCGCCCCCGGTGACCCGCTGTGGACGGGCCGCGACCGCTGTCGGTGGGGGTCGACATAATCGGCCGGTGACCGAGGTGCTGCGGGCAGTGGAATTGCGGGAAGCGGGTGGGGAACGGCGATGGCGTCGCTGAGCGACCGGCTGGACCGGGTGGTGGGCAAGAAGTCGGCGGACGCGCTGGCCGCCGCGTTCACCCTGGAGACCGCGGGGGACCTGCTGCGCCACTACCCGCGCCGCTACGCCGAGCGCGGGCAGCTCACCGACATCGCCGGGCTGGAGGTGGGCGAGCACGTCACGGTGATGGCCAAGGTCGTGTCGGTGACCAAGCGGCAGATGAAGACCAAGCGCGGCTCCCTGGTCGAGGTCTCGCTGACCGACGGCAGGCGCTCGCTGGACTGCGCGTTCTTCAACCAGCCGTGGCACCTGGACAAGCTCAAACCCGGCACGAGCGCCCTGTTCGCGGGCAAGGTCACCGCCTTCCGCCAGAAGCTGCAACTGGCCAACCCGGACTACCAGCTCCTCGACGCCGACCCCGAGTCCCCCGACGGCGCCCCCGCCGTGGAGGAGTTCGCAGGCGGCCTCATCCCGGTCTACCCGGCCTCGGCGAAGATCCAGTCCTGGCAGATCGCCCAGTGCGTCCAGCAGACCCTGGCGATGCTCGACGAGATCGAGGACCCGTTCCCCGACGAACTGCGCAAGCGCCTGGACGTCGCCGAGTACGACGTGGCCGTCCGCGCCATCCACCGCCCCGCCGAGTGGGACGACCTGGAGACCGCGCGCAAGCGCTTGAAGTGGGACGAGGCCCTGTCCCTGCAACTGGCGCTGGCCCAGCGCAGGCAGACCGCCGCGGCCCGCCCGGCCCCGGCCTGCCCGCCCCGCCCCGGCGGCATCCTGGACGCGTTCGACCAGCGCCTGCCCTTCACCCTGACGGCGGGGCAGAACGAGGTGGGCGCGGCCATCGCCGCCGACCTCGCGGGCGAGGCCCCGATGAACCGGCTGCTGCAGGGGGAGGTCGGCTCCGGCAAGACGATCGTGGCGCTGCGGGCCATGCTCCAGGTCGTCGACTCCGGGCGGCAGGCCGCGCTGCTGGCCCCCACCGAGGTGCTGGCCGCCCAGCACGCGCGGTCGCTGACGGAACTGCTGGGCGACCTGGCGAGCGGGGGGCAACTGGGCGGCGCGGAGAACGCCACCGCGCTGACGCTGCTGACGGGATCGCTGTCCACGGCGCAGCGCAAGCAGGCGATGCTCGACGCCGCCAGCGGAGCGGCGGGGATCGTGGTGGGCACGCACGCGCTGATCCAGGACAAGGTCGCGTTCGCCGACCTGGGGTTCGTGGTGGTCGACGAGCAGCACCGGTTCGGCGTGGAGCAGCGGGACGCGCTGCGGGCCAGGGCGGGGGCGCTGAGCCCGCACGTGCTGGTCATGACGGCCACACCGATCCCGCGGACCGTCGCCATGACCGTGTACGGGGACCTGGAGACCTCGTCGCTGCGTGAACTCCCGGCTGGACGCTCGCCGATCTCGACGACCGTGGTGCCGGTGGCGGAGAAACCCGCCTGGCTGGACCGGGTGTGGCAGCGGGTCCGCGAGGAAGTCGCCGCGGGGCACCAGGCGTACGTGGTGTGCCCGCGCATCGGGGACGAAGACTCGGCTGTGGCCGACGACGGGTCGGGGCGGCGGCCGCCGTTGGCCGTGGCCGACGTGGCACCCGATCTGGCGGGGGGTGCGCTCGCCGGGTTGAAGGTGGACGTCCTGCACGGGCGGATGGCGGCTGAGGACAAGGACCGGGTGATGCGCGGGTTCGCCTCGGGGGCAGTGGACGTCCTGGTGGCCACGACGGTGGTCGAGGTCGGGGTGAACGTGCCCAATGCGACGGCGATGGTGATCCTGGACGCCGATCGGTTCGGGGTCAGCCAGTTGCACCAGTTGCGGGGGCGGGTGGGGCGTGGGTCCGCTGCCGGGGTGTGCCTGCTGGTGACGGAGATGATCGGGGGGACGTCGACTCGGGAGCGGCTGGACGCGGTTGCCTCGACGTTGGACGGGTTCGAGTTGGCTCGGCTGGACCTGGAGTTGCGGCGGGAGGGGGATGTGCTGGGGTCTTCGCAGTCGGGGACGAAGTCGGGGTTGAAGATGCTGTCGTTGTTGCGGGACGAGGGGATCATCGCTGATGCGCGGGTGGTGGCTCAGGCGTTGATCGCT
>NZ_JAJCXD010000089.1:25868-63390 GCF_021056305.1 Actinokineospora sp. PR83 | reverse complement strand
CCCGGTCGGCTTCACCCCCGCGCTCGCCGCGACCGGCAGACCCCCGGCCCCCGCCATCCCCGAACCCACCGCCGCCACCCGGCCGGACCCGGCCGGGGTCGCCGCCCGGCAGGCCCCAGCCGAGCGGGCCCGCCCCGCGGTGCCCCGGCGCCCGCGCGGGCGCCGGGCGGGCGACGAGGAGGAGTCGTTCGAACACCACACCTTCCGGCTGACCTGAGCCCGGGGGGCGATTTCGCTCACTCACCGCCGCCACCGCCCTCGATCGTCCGGCCTAGCTGAGCGAGGATGGACGGGTGTCCCACACTGACCCGCGCACGCTCCCCGGCCACCCGTTCCCCCTCGGCGCCCACCCGGAGGCCGGTGGTGTCCGGTTCGCGGTGGCTAGCTCGGTGGCCGAGTCGGTCGAGCTGTGCCTGGTCGGCGACGGGGACGATGCCCCGGTGGAGCAGCGGATCGAGCTGACCGAGCGCACCTTCGGCATCTGGCACGCCCTGGTCCCCGGCATCACCCCGGGCCAGCGCTACGGCTACCGGGTCCACGGCCCGTGGGAGCCGGGCCGGGGCATCCGGTGCAACCCGGCGAAGCTGCTGGTCGACCCGTACGCCCGGCGGATCACCGGCACCGTCGGCGACCTCGCCGCGGTCCGCGCCCACCGCGGCGACGCGCTGACCGGCGCCCCCTCCCGGCTCGACTCGCGGGGCTCGGTCCCGCTGTCGGTGGTGGCCGCCGCGGGCGGGTCGGCCACCGGCCCCCGCCCGGACGTGCCGTTCGAGGAGACGGTGGTCTACGAGCTGCACGTGCGCGGCTTCACCAAGCTGCACCCGGAGGTGCCCAAGCACCAGCGCGGCACCTACCTGGGCATGGCGCACCCGGCGGTCGTCGAGCACCTGGTGCGACTCGGGGTGACCGCGGTCGAGCTGCTGCCGGTGCACAGCCACGCCGACGAACCGATGCTGCTGCGCTCGGGCAGGCACAACTACTGGGGCTACTCGACGCTGGGCTTCCTGGCGCCGCACGAGGGCTACGCCTGCAGGCCGGGCCACGAGGTCGAGGAGTTCCGCACCATGGTCGCGGCGCTGCACGCCGCGGGCATCGAGGTGATCCTCGACGTCGTCTACAACCACACCTGCGAGGGCGGCATCGACGGCCCGACGCTGTCCATGCGCGGCCTGGACGCCCCGGCCTACTACCTGCTCGACGACGCGGGCCGCGACATCGACCTGACCGGCTGCGGCAACACCCTCGACCCCGGCTCGCCGACGGTGGTGCGGCTGGTGACCGACTCGATGCGCTACTTCGCCACCGAGCTGGGCGTCGACGGCTTCCGGCTCGACCTGGCCAGCGCGCTGGGCCGCCCCCGCGGCGGTGCCTTCGACCCGAACTCGACGCTGCTCACCGCCATCGCCACCGACCCGGTGCTGTCGAACCGCAAGCTGATCGCCGAACCGTGGGACGCCACCGGCGAGGGCTACCGGGTGGGCGGCTTCGGCGTGCAGTGGGCGGAGTGGAACGGCCGCTTCCGCGACGGCGCCCGCGACTTCTGGCGCGGCGCCACCGGCCCGCGCGACCTGGCCTACCGGCTGTCGGGGTCGTCGGACCTGTACGGCAACAGCGGCAGGCGCCCGTGGGCGTCGATCAACTTCATCACCGCCCACGACGGCTTCACCCTGCGCGACCTGGTGTCCTACGACCACAAGCACAACCAGGAGAACGGCGAGCACAACCGCGACGGCACCGACGACAACCGCTCGTGGAACTGCGGCGCGGAGGGCGAGACGGGCGACCCGACCGTACTGGCCCTGCGCGACCGGCAGGCCCGCAACCTGCTGGGCACCCTGCTGCTGTCCACCGGCACCCCGATGCTGTGCGCGGGCGACGAGCGCTGGCGCACCCAGCACGGCAACAACAACCCCTACTGCCTGGACAACCACACCTCCTGGGTCGACTGGGCGGCCGACGAGCGCGCCGAGGACCTGCTCGCCTTCACCCGGCGCCTCACCGCGCTGCGCGCGGAGTCCCCCGCCCTGCGCCAACCGCACTTCTTCGACGGCAGGCCCACCCGCTCCGGCGAACCGGACCTGGTGTGGTTCCGCGCCGACGGCGAGGTCATGACCGACGAGGACTGGTTCGACGAGGGCAACCGCACCATCGGCATGTGGATCGACGGCTCGGAGTGCCTGTCGCGCAACCGGGAGGGCGAACTGGTCGCCGACGACTCGTGGTTGCTGCTCCTGCACTCCGGTCCGGACGCCGCCGAGATCACCCTGCCGTCGGAGCGCTACGGCGAGTGCTTCGTCCCGGTGCTCGACAGCGGCACCCCGCGCGGGGTGCCCGCCGCCGTCGACCCGTTGTCGCCGGGCAAGGCCATGGTGCTCACCGGGCGCACATTGCTCCTGTTGCGAGCCCCGCGTACCAATCAGTGAGAAGCCTGGTGAATTGCTCCCGGCCCGTGCCAGCATCGCGTCGTGACCAGGTCCGCGACGTTGTTCACGTGGCGCGACCGCACGGTCGACCTCCTCTTGGTGGCGTCGTGCGGCTGTAGCGCCACGCGGTGCGCCCACCCGCCGGTCCCCCCGGCCTGAACCGGGCGCACCGCGTTCCGCCGTCGAAGCACGACACGACCCGGGAGCGCGCGCCATGACCACCTCCACCTCCGACCTGGACATCCACCCCCGCTTCGCCGTCCCGCGGCTGCGGGAACTGATCGCCCCCCGAAGTCCACTCTGGACCCCGACCGAACTCCGCGACCTCACCACCGCGGTCAGCACCGAACTGCAGCAGCAACTCCTCTCGACGGTCCGCTTCTCCAGCCCCCAGCGCTGGTGGGCCCGCCTCGCCGTCACCGACGAGGTCGAGCTGTGGTTGCTGTCCTGGCTCCCCGGCCAGGGCACCGCCCCGCACGACCACGGCGGCGCCTCCGGCTCGTTCACCGTGCTGCTCGGTGAACTGGCGGAGACCTACCGCTACCCGTCCGGCCCGATCCGCCACCGCCTGCACACCACCGGGGCGGCACTCGGCTTCGGCCAGGGCCGAGCCCACCGGGTGCAGAACCTGGGCACCACGATGGCCGCGAGCGTGCACGCCTACTCGCCACCGCTGGTCCCCACCCGCGAGTACGCCAGCCTGCGCGACGTCCCCGCCGAGATCCCACCCCTCCCCACCCAGCGCACCGCCCGATGACCACCCCGCCCCACCCCGGGAGCCCCAGATGAGCGGCGTCGACGACCAACTCGCCCAGGCCAGAGCCGAACTCGACCGGGTCGACCCCACCAGGGCCGACGAACTGCGCCGGGCGGGCGCGGTCTTCGTCGACATCCGCCCGCTGGCCAACCGGGCGACCGAGGGCGAAATCCCCGGCGCGGTTCCGGTGGAGCGCATCCACCTGGAGTGGCGCCTCGACCCGCACGGCGACCACCGCATCCCCGGCTTCACCGAGGACACCACGGTCGTGGTGCTCTGCAACGAGGGCTACGCCTCGAGCTTCGCCGCCCGCGACCTCAAGCGAGTGGGCCTCCCCCACGCCACCGACCTCATAGGCGGCTTCCGCGCCTGGCAGGCCGCAGGCCTACCGGTGCAGGAAGGCGGCACCCCCGCCATCCCCTGAACCCGGCACCACCGCACAAGCCCGCGGCGCGGCAGACCTGAGCAGCCACACGCGACACTTGCGCGACGAACTCGACTGTTGAGGTGCCTCGAGTTGGCAGGCCGCGCAAGCAAGCGGCAGCCCATCAGGCTGGTCAGGTGAACGGCCAAGCGCTCAGTCGGCTACCCGGGCGAGCAAGGGGCAGCCCGGCGGGCCGGGTGAGCGAGCGGTGGGCGGCCCGGTTGGCCGGTCAGGTGGGCGGTGGGTGCCCCGCCGACCGGTGGGGTGAGCAGCCTGGAGCGCAGTGGCCACGTGGCGTGGGTGGCCGGGAAACCGGGGGCGGGGAACCCCGGGCGGGCGTGGCGCGTCTGCGTCGTGTGCCGATCTCGCGTGTGTTGCGCCATCCTCTTCCGCTGCTGGTGATCGGTGCCGGTGTCCTGCTCTGGTTCGTCGACGGGACAGCGGGTGGGGTCGGGTGGGGGCTGCTCGGGCTGCTGTGCGGGTTGCTCGTCGGGTTGGCCGCCCTGCAGGTCGGGATGCTCGTGGGTGCGGTGGCGCTGGGCGTTCGGGTGCACAGGATCGTGATCGGGGTGGGCAGCAGGCTCGCCGACTGGACCACGCCCCGGCGGGTCGTGTCGGTGCGCGCGGTGCCGCTGCTGCTGTCGGTGGCGGTGGGGCCGGGGAAGGCGCCCGCGCGCAAGCGGATGTGGGGTGCGGCGCTGTGTTCCGCACTGGTCGGCCTGGCGGTCGTCGCGGTGGCCATCGTCTTCGCTTCCTCCTCTGGGAACGGGTTCTGGGTCGGGGCGGCGCTCGGCTGCGCCTACACCGTGGGAACGGGGTTGCTGCCGCGCAAGACGGCGGCTTCGACGTCGACGGGGTGGTACCTCCTGCGGCTGCCCAAGCTCACCGGGGTGCGCGCCCGGCAGCTCGACGCGGCCCTGCTGGTCGGCCGGGCGGTCGACGCGGCCCAGGAGGGGCACCTGGAGGTCGCCGCCGCGTTGGCCGCCGAACTGGCCGAGGCCCACCCGGACCTGCGGACGGCGACCGCGGCGCGGATCCTGGTGATGGAGGCCGAGGGCCGGTACGCCGAGGCGCTCATGCTGGCCATGACACTGGCCGGGGACGCCGAGCAGACCCCGCAGGAGGCCGCGGTGTCCTTCGCCGCCCTGGCCGGGCTGGCCTGTGCCACGGTCGAGGCGGGGCACCTCGACGCGGAACTCGGGTTGGGCACGGCGGTCCAGGCCTTCGAGAACGCCGAGACGCTGGGCTACCCGGCGCACAAGCTCAACGGCTCCCGCGCGCTGCACGAGCTGTTGCTCGGCAACACAGCCAAGGCCATCTCGCTGGCCCGCCTCGCCGCCGATTCCGGTGACGACCGGCTCGGCCGCGCCGACGACCTGGCCACGCTCGCCCGGGCGCACATGGCGGCGGGCGACAACCGGGCCGCCCGCGCGGCGCTGGACGAGGCCGAACGGCTGGTGCCGTGGTGGCCCAGGGTCGCCGCTACCCGCTCCCGGCTCGATCTCGCCTGACGGGTCTTTCCGGCCGCTCCGGGCGGCTCTCCGAACCACTCTTCGACCGGTGGCCCCGACCTGCCTGAACGCACTCTCCCATGAGGACTGTCCTTTCGCTTCCCGGCACCTCGGGCCTGACGCCCGAGGTGGACACGTGTTCGACTGTACCGATGGTCGAGGTGGTGTGAGGTGCAAAAACGAGTCTTCACTCGATGGTGGGACATCCCTCGCAAACGACCGGGAGGTCGGGCATTCTCGGATCAGGGGCAGCCACGGCGGCGGGTGGGAACGGCACGAGCGGCACCACACACGACACCACAGACGAGAGGCGACGGGATGGGCACTGACTGACGCGGTCCACTGCGGACGGACGCGGGGATTCGGCCTGATGACCGGTGAAAGCAGACCGGGTCGGTCCGAACGCGGAGGTTCGGACCGACCCGGTCTCTGGCGCTGACCCACCGGGTGCCGATCGGGCCCCGGTCTCGGGTCCGGCTCAGGCGAGGACCACCTTGCCCAGCTCCGCGGGCGTGGCGAGGAGGTTGTGCTTGGGCAGGACCCGGGCGGTCACACCGAGGGCTCCCGCATGGGGCAGCGGGAGTTCGACGGTGTACCGGCCCGCGGCGACGGGGTGCATGGTCGCGGTGACGACATCGGAGAGCTCGTCGGTGTCGCCGACCCGCCCGACCAC
The DNA here is from genome assembly GCF_021056305.1 of Actinokineospora sp. PR83. Classification (NCBI taxonomy): domain Bacteria; kingdom Bacillati; phylum Actinomycetota; class Actinomycetes; order Pseudonocardiales; family Pseudonocardiaceae; genus Actinokineospora; species Actinokineospora sp. PR83. The sequence goes on along the minus strand of NZ_JAJCXD010000089.1, from coordinate 57,602 downwards.
GGCCTGCACCTCGACGTCGTCGGGGGTCAGGCCCGCGAGGTCGACGGTGGCGTGCACGTGGACGCGTTCGCCGATGACCGGGGTCTGCCCCTCGTCCAGGCTCAGCTCGCAGTCGACGACGCGGACCTGCTGCCACGCACCGGAGAGCCTGCGCCGGTACGCGGCGAGGTCGCGGGCGACGCGGAAGTCGTCGGACTGGGCCAGGGCGCCCGCGGTGGCGGCGGGGGCGTAGGCGGACTCGACGTACTCGCGCACCATCCGGGAGGCCTGCACCTGCGGGCCGAGCGAGGACAGGGTGTGCCGGACCATCGACATCCAGCGGGTGGGGACCCCGGCGGCGTCGCGGTCGTAGTACAGCGGGGCGACCTGGGAGCCGAGCAGCTCGTAGAGCGCGGCGGCCTCGAGGTCGTCGCGGCGGACGGGGTCGTTGACGCCGTCGGCGGTGGGGATGGCCCAGCCGTTGCTGCCGTCGTAGAACTCGTCCCACCAGCCGTCGCGGATGGAGAGGTTGAGACCGCCGTTGAGGGCGGCCTTCATGCCGGAGGTGCCGCAAGCCTCCAGCGGGCGCATGGGGTTGTTGAGCCAGACATCGCAACCCCAGTACAGGTAGCGGGCCATGGACATGTCGTAGTCGGGGAGGAACGCGATGCGGTGACGCATGCCGACGTCGTCGGCGAAGCGGACGATCTGCTGGATGAGGGCCTTGCCGCCGTCGTCGGCGGGGTGCGACTTGCCCGCCACGACGAGCTGCACCGGGCGGTCCGGGTGCAGCAGCAGGGCGCGCAGCCGGTCGGGGTCGCGCAGCATGAGGGTCAGGCGCTTGTAGGTGGGCACGCGGCGGGCGAAGCCGACGGTGAGCACGTCGGGGTCGAACACCGAGTCGGTCCAGCCCAGTTCCAGGGCGGAGGCGCCGCGCTGGAGCCAGGCGGCGCGGACCCGGCGGCGGACCTCGCCGACCAGGCGCTCGCGGAGGCCGCAGCGCAGGTCCCACAGCTGCGCGTCGGAAACCGAGGCGTCCGCGATGTCGGCGCCGGGGGTCTCCGGGTCGCCGATGAGGGTGGTCATCTCCTTGGCCGCCCAGGTCGGGCCGTGGACACCGTTGGTGACCGAGGTGATCGGCACCTCGTCGGTGTCGAAGCCGGGCCACAGGGCGCCGAACATGCTGCGGCTGACCGCGCCGTGCAACTGGGAGACGCCGTTGGCACGCTGGGCCAGGCGGAGTCCCATGTGCGCCATGTTGAACATGCCGGGGTTCTCCTCGGCACCGAGCGCCAGGACCCGGCGCAGATCGATCCCGGGGAGGAGGGATTCGTCGCCGAAGTAGTGCTGGACGAGGTCGACCGGGAAGCGGTCGATGCCCGCGGGGACCGGGGTGTGCGTGGTGAACACCGTGCCCGCCCGCACCGCCGACAGCGCCTGGTCGAAGTCGAGCCCCTGGCTGGAGACCAGTTCGCGGAGGCGTTCGAGGCCGAGGAAGCCCGCGTGGCCCTCGTTGGTGTGGAAGACCTCGGGTTGGGCGGCGCCGGTCAGCTCGCAGTAGGTGCGGACCGCCCGGACGCCGCCGACGCCCGCGAGGATCTCCTGGCGGATGCGGTGGTCCTGGTCGCCGCCGTAGAGGCGGTCGGTGACCCCGCGCAGGTCGTCGGAGTTCTCCTCGATGTCGGAGTCGAGCAGCAGCAGCGGCACCCGGCCGACGTTGGCCTTCCAGATCCGGGCGCGCAGCACCCGGCCGCCGGGCATCGCCACGTGCACCAGGATCGGGGTGCCGGAGGGCTCGGTGAGGGGTTCGAGCGGGAGGCCGCTCGGGTCGATCACCGGGTAGTGCTCGACCTGCCAGCCGTCCAGCGACAGCGACTGGCGGAAGTAGCCGGAGCGGTAGAGCAGTCCGACGCCGATCAGCGGGACGCCGAGGTCCGAGGCCGCCTTGAGGTGGTCGCCCGCGAGGACGCCGAGGCCGCCGGAGTAGTTGGGCAGCGCCTCGGTGACGCCGAACTCCATCGAGAAGTAGGCGATGGAGTCGGGCATTCGGGTGCCGTTCAGCTCGGCTGCCCGGTGCTGGTACCACCGGGGTTCGCGGAGGTAGCGGCGCAGGTCGTCGGCGACCTCGGCGACCCGGGCCAGGAACGAGTCGTCGGTGGCCAGCACCTCCAGCCGCTCGGCCGGGACCTGGGCGAGCAGGTGCAGTGGGTCGCCGCCGACCCGTTCCCAGATCGCCTGGTCGACCGCGGCGAACAGGTCCTGGGTCGGCGGGTGCCAGGTCCACCTCAGGTTCGTGGCGAGGGTGCCCAGGTCGGCGAGCGCCTCGGGCAGACCGGCGCGGACAGTGAATCGACGTACGGCTTTCACGCTGACCGACCCTAGCGGCGAACCTGGATCGAGCAAGCCACCCCGCCGGACCGCCCGCCCCGGGGAGCCGGGGCTACGCGCCAGTAACAAAAGAAGCGGGCAGGGGGCGCGCGTACGGCAGACAGGTTGCCGGGAGGTGGCCGTGGAGCGGTTGGGGTGACAGGGAGTCAGGAACCGGAGGAGTGCGGTGGTGCCTATGGGGGAAGCTCGGCTCGGGGTCGCGCCGGGGTGGTTGAGGGGCGGGCCGGGCGGGGTACGTCTTCGAGCAATGCCTGCGTTTTCGGATGGGGAGGTCGGTGTGTGCGACTGGATCGAGCAAGGCAGACTGGGGGCAAGCACCCGCGACCGAGAGGAGCCTGACCGGTGAGCGGTCGCCTGGGCATCGATGACGTCTCCCCGATCGTGTCGAACGGTCGTTACCCCTCCAAAGCCGTTGTGGGGGAACACATCCCGATCGAGGCGACCGTCTGGCGCGAGGGCCACGACGCGGTCGCCGCAACGGTCACCTGGCGCGGGCCGGGTGACGCCCGGGCCCGCCGGACGCGGATGCGCTCGCTCGGCAAGGACACCGACCGGTTCGCCGCCGACGTGGTGCCCGACGCCGAGGGGCTGTGGACGTTCCGGGTCGACGCCTGGTCCGACCCGTGGAGCACGTGGCGGCACGCCGTCGAGGTGAAGGTGGCGGCCGGGCAGGACGCCGACGAGCTGGCCAACGACCTGGAGATCGGGGCGCGGCTGGTCGAGCGGGTGGGCAGGCGGCCCGACCGCAGCGTCGAGCGCAAGCTGCTGATCTCCGCCGCGCGGGCGCTGCGCGACACCACCGTGCCCCTCCCGGCGCGGATAGCCGAGGCGCTCTCGGAGTCGGTGCAGCGGGTGATGACCGAGCACCCGGTGCGCGAGCTGGTGACCAAGGGCAAGGCGTACCAGATCCTGGTCGACCGCAAGGCCGCCCTCTACGGCTCCTGGTACGAGTTCTTCCCCCGCTCCACCGGCGGGGTGGACGCGGCGGGCAACCCCGTGCACGGCACGTTCCGCACCGCGACCAAGGAGCTGGACCGGATCGCGGCCATGGGCTTCGACGTGGTCTACCTGCCGCCGATCCACCCGATCGGCGAGGTCAACCGCAAGGGGCCGAACAACAGCGTCGTGTCCCAGCCCGGCGACGTCGGCTCCACCTGGGCGATCGGGTCCTCCGACGGCGGGCACGACGCCATCCACCCGCAGCTTGGCGACTTCGACGACTTCGACGCGTTCGTGGCCAGGGCCAGGGAGCTGGACCTGGAGGTCGCGCTGGACTTCGCGCTCCAGTGCGCGCCGGACCACCCGTGGGTGAGCAAGGCGCCGGAGTGGTTCACCACCCGCCCCGACGGCACCATCGCCTACGCGGAGAACCCGCCGAAGAAGTACCAGGACATCTACCCGGTCAACTTCGACAACGACCCCGAGGGCATCTACGCCGAGGCGCTGCGGGTCGTGCTGCTGTGGGTGAGCCACGGCGTCAAGGTGTTCCGGGTGGACAACCCGCACACCAAGCCGCCGGACTTCTGGGAGTGGCTGATCCGGCAGGTGAAGGCGCAGCACCCGGACGTGCTGTTCCTGGCCGAGGCGTTCACCCGCCCGGCGCGGCTCTACGGGTTGGCGAAGCTGGGCTACACCCAGTCCTACACCTACTTCACCTGGCGGACGGCGAAGTGGGAGCTGACCGAGTTCGGCCGGGAGATCGTCGAGCACGCCGACGAGTCGCGGCCGAACCTGTTCGTCAACACCCCCGACATCCTGCACGAGTCGTTGCAGCACGGCGGGCGGGCGATGTTCGCCATCCGGGCGGCGCTGGCGGCGACGATGTCTCCCACCTGGGGGGTGTACTCCGGGTACGAGCTGTTCGAGAACGAGGCCGTGAAGCCGGGCAGCGAGGAGTACCTCGACTCGGAGAAGTACCAGCTCCGGCCGCGCGACTACGCGACGGCGCTGGCCGAGGGGCGGTCGCTGCAACCGTGGCTGACCCGGCTCAACGCGATCCGCCGGGCGCACCCGGCGTTGCAGCAGCTACGGACGCTGACCTTCCACACAGTGGAGAACGAGGGCCTGATCGCCTACTCCAAGGTCGACCCGGGTACCGGGGACACCGTGGTGGTCGTGGTGACGCTCGACCCGAACACCACCCAGGACGGCTGGCTGTGGCTGGACTGGAAGGCGCTCGGCCTGGAGCCGAACCGCACCTACCAGGTCCACGACGAGGTGTCGGGGCAGACCTGGGAGTGGGGCTCGTCGATCGGCAACTACGTCCGGCTCGACCCGTGGCAGGCCGTGGCGCACATCGTGCACATCCGCCGGTAGCGGGGCGGCGGGACGGGGATCGCCGGGTGCCGGGAGGCGCTCGGCGGTTCCGCGCTGTCCTGCCGCGGCAGGGTTCGGCTGTGCGTCTGTCCGGGTGGATCGCGTCCACGACGCTTGAACCGGCCGTCTCCGTGGTAGCTCATCGGGGGACGCGCCCGGAACACCGTCGAGACCCCCGGGTGCGGGACGAAGCCGGAGCGCGAGGTCAGGGCAGGGTCGGGAGTGCGTGCCGAGTGGACGTGGTGTACGCATTGCCAACCGACAACGACGACGGTGACAGGGCGACTTAGCATGACGGTTGACAACGACGCCGCGCCGGACGCGGCACTGGGGCTCGAGGGCGTTCCGCACACGGGTGAATCGGTGACCGCCGACGGCCACCTGGTGGAGCCGCAGGCCGAGGACTTCACCTCCGCCCGCCAAGCGCCCCCTGACTTCGAGTGGTACAAGAGCGCGGTCTTCTACGAGGTGCTCGTCCGCGCGTTCAACGACTCCGACGGCAACGGCACCGGCGACCTGCGCGGGCTGGCCGACAAGCTGGACTACCTGCAGTGGCTCGGGGTGGACTGCCTCTGGCTGCCCCCGTTCTACGCGTCGCCGCTGCGCGACGGCGGGTACGACATCTCCGACTTCCGGGCGGTCCTGCCGGAGTTCGGGACGGTCGAGGACTTCAGCTACCTGCTCGACCAAGCCCACCGGCGGGGCATCCGGGTGATCACCGACCTGGTGCTCAACCACACCTCGGACGCGCACCCGTGGTTCCAGGAGGGGCGCAACCACCCGGACGGCCCCTACGGCGACTACTACGTCTGGTCCGACACCGATGAGCGCTACTCCGACGCGCGGATCATCTTCGTCGACACCGAGACCTCGAACTGGACCTACGACCCGGTGCGCGGGCAGTTCTACTGGCACCGGTTCTTCTCCCACCAGCCGGACCTCAACTACGAGAACCCCGAGGTCCAGGAGGCGATGCTGGACGTCCTGCGGTTCTGGCTGGACATCGGCATCGACGGGTTCCGCCTGGACGCGGTGCCGTACCTGTTCGAGGAGGAGGGCACCAACTGCGAGAACCTCCCCCGGACGCACGAGTTCCTGAAGAAGTGCCGCAAGGTCGTCGACGACGAATACCCCGGCCGGGTGCTGCTGGCGGAGGCGAACCAGTGGCCCGCGGACGTGGTGGAGTACTTCGGCGACCCGGAGGTGGGTGGCGACGAGTGCCACATGGCGTTCCACTTCCCGCTGATGCCGCGGATCTTCATGGCGGTGCGCCGGGAGTCGCGGTTCCCGATCTCGGAGATCCTGGCGCAGACCCCGGCGATCCCCGGTGGCGCGCAGTGGGGCATCTTCCTGCGCAACCACGACGAGCTGACCCTCGAGATGGTCACCGACGACGAGCGCGACTACATGTACGCGGAGTACGCCAAGGACCCGCGGATGAAGGCCAACATCGGCATCCGCCGCAGGCTGGCGCCGCTGCTGGACAACGACCGCAACCAGCAGGAGCTGTTCACCGCGCTGCTGCTGTCGCTGCCGGGTTCGCCGGTGCTGTACTACGGCGACGAGATCGGCATGGGCGACAACATCTGGCTGGGTGACCGCGACGCGGTGCGCACCCCCATGCAGTGGTCGCCGGACCGCAACGCCGGGTTCTCCCGGTGCGACCCGGGGCGGCTGTACCTGCCCGCGATCGCCGACCCGGTGTACGGGTTCCAGGCGGTCAACGTCGAGTCGCAGATGAACAACACGTCGTCGCTGCTGCACTGGACGCGGCGGATGCTGCAGGTGCGCACCGAGCACACCGCGTTCGGCAAGGGCGACTTCACCGAGCTGGGCTCCTCGAACCCGAGCGTGCTGGCGTACCTGCGCAGGCACACCCGCCCGGACGGCACCGAGGACATGGTCATCTGCGTCAACAACCTCTCCCGGTTCCCGCAGCCGGTGGAGCTGCACCTGTCCGAACTGGAGGGGCGCGTCCCGGTCGAGCTGACCGGCGGCGTCCGCTTCCCGGCGATCGGTGAGCTGCCGTACCTGCTCACCCTCCCCGGCCACGGTTTCTACTGGTTCCAGATCACCGATCCCCAGGAGGAGGGCGAACCGCAGTGAGCACCCGACCCCTGCACGCCGTGGCGTCACTGACGGACGACCTGCGCACGTGGCTGCCCGCGCAGCGCTGGTTCGCGGCGAAGGGGCGGGACCTCACCGACGTCCGGGTCGAGCGCGCCGTCGGCCTGGCCGATGGCGACCCCGCGCTCGTGCACGCCCTGGTCGAGGCCAATGGTGAGCTGTACCAGGTGCTGATCGGTGTGCGCGCCGAGCTGCCCGACCACCTGGCGCCGTTCGCGATCGGGCAGTTGGGCGAGTCGCACGCCTACGACGCCACGCACGACCCGGAGCTGATGTCCGGGCTCATCGACCTGATGGCCAAGGGCGCGGACCTCGGCGGGCTGAGCTGGCGCGCCGAGCCCGGGGTGGAGCTGGTGACGGGTCTGCGGGCGCGGCCGATCGGGGTGGAGCAGAGCAACACCTCGCTGGTGTTCGGCTACCACTACATCCTCAAGCTGTTCCGCAGGCCGGTGCTCGGCGCCAACCGCGATGTCGACCTGCACCGGGCGCTGTGGGCGGCGGGCAGCAAGCAGATCGCGCAGCCGGTGGGGATCGTCGAGGGCGCGGGGGCGGTGCTCGGCTTCGCCCAGCGCTTCCTCGGCGACTCCGCCGAGGGCTGGGCGACGGCCACCGCCAGCGTGCGCGACCTGCTGGCCGAGGGCGACCTGCACGCGGGCGAGGTCGGCGGCGACTTCGCGGGCGAGGCGTCGCGGCTGGGGGCGGCGGTGGCCCAGGTGCACGCCGACCTGGCCACCACCCTGGGCAGCGACGTGGTCGACGCGGCCGGGATGGAGTCGTCGCTGGCGCGGATGCACCGGCGGCTCGACGAGGTGCTGCTGGAGGTGCCCGAGCTGGCCGAGCACGAGTCGGCGGTGCGGGCGGCCTTCGACGCGGTGCGCGGGGTGTCCGGGGGCATCCCGGTGCAGCACGTGCACGGTGACCTGCACCTGGGCCAGGTGCTGCGCACCACGGCGGGCTGGGTGCTGATCGACTTCGAGGGCGAGCCCGCGGCGGCGCCGGAGGAGCGGGTGCTGACCCGTTCACCGCTGCGCGACGTGGCCGGGATGCTGCGTTCGTTCGACTACGCGGCCCTGCACCTGGTGGCCGGGGGCGAGCCGGACCACCAGCAGGAGGTCCGGGCGGCGGAGTGGGCCGACCGCAACCGGGCGGCGTTCTGCGAGGGTTACGCCACCGTCGGCGGCGACCCGCGCGAGCACGCCGTGCTGCTGCGCGCGTTCGAGCTGGACAAGGCCGTCTACGAGGTGCGCTACGAGCACCGCAACCGCCCGGACTGGGTGGCGATCCCGCTGGCGGCGATCAAGCGCGCGGCGTGACCGCGCGGGCACGAGACCTTTCAGGCTGACCGATTCGGGTACCACTGGACCGCGACAGGGCCCGACGCACAGGATCGAGGTTGACTCTCTTGACGACGGACCAGATCGAGCGCCTGCTCGCCGGTACCCACCACGATCCGCACTCGGTGCTGGGTGCGCACGCCGACCCGGCGAAGCCCGGCACGGCGGTGGTCCGCGCGCTGCGGCCGAACGCCAAGTCGGTGGCGGTGCTCATCGGCCGCGACCGCCACGAACTGGCCGAGGGCCTCTCCGGCTTCTTCGAGGCCGCGGTGCCCGTGGTGCCGAACGAGTACCTGCTGGAAGTGGACTACGGCACCGGCCCGGAGCTGGTGGAGGACCCGTACCGCTGGCTGCCGACGCTGGGTGAGCTGGACCTGCACCTGTTCGGCGAGGGCAGGCACGAGCGCCTGTGGGAGATCCTCGGCGCCCACCCCCGCGCCTACGACACCCCCAACGGCACGGTCACCGGCACCTCCTTCGCGGTGTGGGCGCCGACCGCGCGCGGGGTGCGGGTATGCGGCGACTTCGACGGCTGGGACGGCCGGGCGAACCCGATGCGCTCGCTGGGCTCGTCGGGTGTGTGGGAGCTGTTCATCCCGGGCGTGCCGGTGGGCAGCCGGTACAAGTTCCGCATCCACGGCGCCGACGGGCACTGGCACGAGAAGGCCGACCCGATGGCCTTCGCCACCGAGGTCCCGCCGCAGACCGCGTCCGTGGTGACCACCTCGGCGCACACCTGGACCGACGACGAGTGGATCGCCCGGCGCGACGCCACCGACTGGTCGGCCGCGCCGATGAGCGCCTACGAGGTGCACCTCGGTTCCTGGCGCCAGGGCCTGGGCTACCGCGAGCTGGCCCAGGAGCTGGGCGACTACCTGGTCGAGCACAACTTCACCCACGTGGAGCTGCTACCCGTCGCCGAGCACCCGTTCGGCGGCTCGTGGGGTTACCAGGTCACCTCCTACTACGCGCCGACCTCGCGGTTCGGCACCCCGGACGAGTTCCGGGAGTTCGTCGATGCCCTGCACAACCGCGGCATCGGCGTGATCATGGACTGGGTACCCGCGCACTTCCCGCGCGACGCCTGGGCGCTGGCCCGGTTCGACGGCAGCCCGCTCTACGAGCACGCCGACCCGCGCCGCGGCGAGCAGCCCGACTGGGGCACCCTGGTGTTCGACTTCGGCCGCTCCGAGGTGCGCAACTTCCTGGTGGCCAACGCCCTGTACTGGATGGAGGAGTTCCACATCGACGGCCTGCGGGTCGACGCGGTGGCCTCGATGCTGTACCTGGACTACTCGCGCAAGGACGGCGAGTGGCTGCCCAACATCCACGGCGGCCGGGAGAACCTGGACGCGGTCAAGTTCCTCCAGGAACTCAACGCCACCGTCTACAAGCACCACCCCGGTTCGGTGATGATCGCCGAGGAGTCCACCGCGTGGCCCGGCGTCACCCGGCCGACGCACCTGGGCGGTCTGGGCTTCGGCTTCAAGTGGAACATGGGCTGGATGCACGACACGCTCAACTACATCGGGCACAACCCGGTGCACCGGGCGTTCCACCACAACGAGGTCACGTTCTCCCTGGTCTACGCCTGGAGCGAGAACTTCGTCCTGCCGCTGTCGCACGACGAGGTCGTGCACGGCAAGGGCTCGCTGTGGACGCGGATGCCCGGCGACGACTGGAACAAGGCGGCGGGGCTGCGCGCCCTGCTGGCCTTCATGTGGGCGCACCCCGGCAAGCAGTTGTTGTTCATGGGCCAGGAGTTCGGCCAGGTCCGCGAGTGGTCGGAGTCGCGCTCGCTGGACTGGGAGCTGACCGAGCAGCACTTCCACGGTGGTGTCCGCAGGCTGGTGGGCGACCTCAACGCCGTCTACCGCGACCGGCCCGCGCTCTACGCCGACGACGTCCGCCCCGAGGGCTTCTCCTGGATCGACGCCAACGACTCGGCCAACAACGTGCTCAGCTTCGCCCGGCACGGCGGTGGCGGCGACCTGGTCTGCGTGGCCAACTTCGCGGGCGCCCCGCACCTGGACTACCGGGTGGGGCTGCCCCACGGCGGGCGCTGGCGCGAGGTCCTCAACACCGACGCGGAGGTCTACGGCGGGTCCGGGGTGGGCAACTACGGCGTGGTCACCGCCGAGGGCACCCCGTGGCACGGCCGGTCGTCGTCGGTGGTGCTGAACCTGCCCCCGCAGGGCGTGGTCTGGCTGGTCCCGGAGGACTGAGCGCCGGATCGGCCCCATCGCGCACCCGTCCTGCGGCACACTGGACGGGTGCGCACCCGTCTGCCCCGCCTCCTCACGGCGCTGTCGCTCGCCGTGGCGCTGGTGGCCTGCACGACCACCGTGTCCGGCACGCCGGTCGGCCAGGGCTCGGTGGTGGCCCCGGACAGGGGCGGGGCGGCGGACACGTCGTTCGTGCAGAACACCGACGACGGCGAGATCGACCGGCTGGCCGCCACCGTCGTCGACGACGTGCGGGCGTACTGGACCGACGCCTTCCCCGCCACCTTCGACACCCAGTTCAACGACCTGACCGGCGGCTACTACTCGGTCGACACCTCCGACGCGGACAGCCCCAAACCGCCGTGCGCGGACAGCCCGGTCGAGGTGGAGGGCAACGCATTCTACTGCCCGACCTCCGACGCCATCGCCTGGGACCGGGCGGCGCTGCTGCCGGTGCTGCGCGAGCGGTTCGGCGAGGCCGCGGTCGTGCTGGTGCTCGCGCACGAGATCGGGCACGCGGTGCAGGCGCGGACCGGGGCGGGCATGGAGCAGCGGCGGGCCACGCCGCAGGCGTTCCCGACGATCCTGATCGAGGCGATGGCGGACTGCTACGCGGGCTCGTTCGTGCGCTGGGTCGCCGACGGCAAGGCGCCGCACCTGACCATCGAGAAGGAGCGGCTGGACTCGGCGCTGGAGTCGCTGATCAGCTTCCGCGACCCGATCGGCACCGACCAGACCGACGGCGGCGCGCACGGCGACGCCTTCGACCGGGTCTCGGCGTTCCAGGACGGCTACGACCAGGGCGCCAAGCTGTGCGCGGGGATGACGGTGGGCAACCGGGAGTTCACCCTCACCGGGTTCACCAACGCCGACGACGCCGCCCGCGGCGGCAACATCGAGTTCGACCAGATCGTCGATTCGATCACCCCCGGGCTGGAGACCTACTTCGGCGGGCTGGTCACCAAGGCGGGCAAGCAGTGGGCCAAGCCGCAGGTGAAGGCGGTGGCGGGCGACCCCACCTGCGACGGGGGCAAGCAGGGGCCGGTGGCCTACTGCGCCACCGCCAAGACCGTGGAGCTCGACGACCGCGACGACCTGCCCGGCATCCACGGCGACATCGGCGACTACGCCACCGGCACGCTGCTGGCGGGCCGCTACGCGCTGGCCGCCAGGGCCGCGGTGGGCAAGCCGCTGGACGGGGCGGACGCGCAGCGCTCGGTCGTCTGCCTGACCGGCTCGTTCACCGGGTCGCTGTTCGACTCCGCCGGGCAGTACCTGTCCCCCGGCGACCTCGACGAGGCCGTGCAGGTGCTGCTCGACTACGACTACGTCGCCCGCGACGCCCAGGGCGCGGCGATCCCCGCCGGGTTCGACCGGGTGGCCGCCTTCCGCGCGGGCTTCACCGGCGGTGACGGCAAGTGCGGGCTGACCTGACGCCCACTGTCACGAAAGTTGCTCACTTCCGTGCCGCTGCGAGCTGATCGGGGTCCACTCCCGCCCACTGCCCAGTAGGGTGCAGCCATCCGGCGGCGGGCCCCTGGCCTGCGCAGAGCGAAGTGTGGGGATGACGTGCGGGCAAGGAACACCAGGACCAGGGTGGCGGTGGTGCTCACCGCCGCGGTCGCCGTCGTGGCCCAGTTGGGCGGCTGCGCGGGCAAGCCGATCGAGGGCAGGGCGCGCGGCGTCGGCGACATCGACGCGGGCACCGCGGCGGGCATCCCGGTGGACAACAACCAGCCCAGCGGCCCGAAGCAGGGTGTGCCGGACGCCGAGCTGGCCGTGGAGAACGCCGACGGCGGCGAGATGGACCGGTTGGCGACCAACGCGCTGGCCGACATCTACCGGTACTGGGGCGAGCGGATGCCCGCCGACTTCGATGGCCAGGAGTTCAAGCCGGTCAAGCGGCTGGCGTCCTACGACTCCGAGGGCAAGTCGATCACCCTCTGCGGGCAGAGCACCAAGCAGTTGGTCAACGCGTTCTACTGCGGCCAGGACGACAGCGTCGCCTGGGACCGGGGGGTGCTGCTGCCGATGCTGGACAAGCAGTTCGGCCCGATGTCGGTGGTGGCGGTGCTCGCGCACGAGATGGGCCACGCGGTGCAGTTCCGCCTCGGCGCCAAGAGCAACATCAGCCAGGCCACGCCGACGATCGTCAAGGAGCAGCAGGCCGACTGCTACGCGGGCGGCTTCTTCCGCTGGGTGGCCGACAAGAAGTCCGAGCACTTCGACATCAACGCGGGCACCGGCCTCAACCACGTGCTGGCCACCATGTTCTTCATCCGCGACCCGGCGGGCCTGTCGGCGTCGAAGCAGGGCGCGCACGGCCTGGCGTTCGACCGGGTGTTCGCGTTCCAGGCGGGCTTCGCCGAGGGCCCGACCCGCTGCGCCAGGATGGACACCGACGAGATCGACGGCCGGATCGTGGAGAAGGAGCGCAAGGACTCCGAGATCGAGAACTCCAAGGACGGCAACGTCGACCTCAGCAAGGACGAGGTCCGCACGCTGCTCAAGGCGAGCCTGTCGGACGCCTTCAGCGGCACCGACAGCCACCCGGAGATCACCTACGACGGCGCCGACTGCGACTCCGGCACCTCCACCCCACCGGTCTCCTTCTGCCCCGACTCCAACACCATCGCCGTCGACGCCGAGGAGGTCCAGAAGATCGCCACCGCACCCAAGCGCGGCCAGGAACCGGGCGTCGACGGCGCGGGCATCGGCGACTTCGCCGCCTTCGCCGAAATCGCCTCCCGCTACTCCCTGTCGGTCCAGAAAACCGAAGGCGCCCCCCTCGACGGCGACAAGGCGGGCCTGCGCACGGCCTGCCTGACCGGCGCCTGGGCCCGCTACACCGACACCGCCACCGACAACACCGGCCGCAGACTCCGCCTCGCCGTCGGCGACCTCGACGAAGCGGTCGCGGAACTGCTGCAGGACAACAGCCTCATCGCCGCCGACGCCAAGGGCAAGCAGATCCCCTCCGGCTTCGCCCGGGTGGAAGCCTTCCGGGTCGGCTTCTTCGAGGGCAGCAAGGGCTGCGCGAGCCGCTTCAGCTAGGCCACCCCCACCAGCAGGCCCGAGGCACACCGGCTGGCAGTCACCCGAACCCCCGAGGCGCAGCGAAAACCAGCCACCCCCGCAACCGCAGGCCCGGCTACGCAAAGGCCCAAGCGGATCCACCCACCCGGGCACCACCGACAAACGATCGGGTTTTGACGACCCCAAGACACAGCGAAGGGGCCCACCCAGCGGATGGGCCCCTCCACCTCAAAGACTCAGTACAGAGCGGAAGCCAGATCCCGCCGAGCCTTGATCACCCGCGGGTCATCCGAGGCGAACAGCTCGAACAACGACACCAGGTGCGTCCGCGCCCGGTCCCGGTCATCCCCGGACGACCGCGCCACCACGGCCACCAACCGGTCGAAAGCCTGCTCAGCGGCCTGCCCCGCCAGTTCGAGGTCGGCGGCGGCCAACTGCGCGTCGATGTCGTCCGGCGACATGTCGGCGCGCACGATCACCGACGGGTCGGTCACCTCGGCCCTGGCCAGGAACCGCACCTGGGCGAGCGCGGCCTTCGCCTCGGCGTTGGCAGGCTCGGCGGCGAGGATCGCCTCGTAGGCGGCCTCGGCGGCGGCGTAGTCGCCCTGCTCGAACGCGGCCTCGGCGGCGGCGAACCGCTCGTCCTCCGGTTCCTCCACCTCGGCGGCGGGCGCGGGCACCGCCGACTCGGCCGCGGCGATCCCCGGCAACCGGTCCCGCAGCGCGTCGAGCAACCCGCTCAACCACTGCCGCACCTGCGCCTCCGGCGGCACGTCCCCGAACGCCTCCACGGGCTGCCCACCGGCGATCGCCACCACCATGGGCACCGACTGCACGCCGAAGAGCTGCGCGATGCGCGGGTTGGCGTCGATGTCGGTCCGGGCCAGGATCCACGCCCCGTTGAACTCCGCGACCAGCTTCTCCAGCATCGCGGTCAACTGCTGGGCCTGCCCCGACCACCCCGCGGTCAGCGCCACGATCACCGGCACCTGCAAGGACCGCTCGACGACGTCGGCCTGGAAACTGGCCTCGGACACGTCGACGGTGAACGCCCCCGCGTCAGCGGCGGGGGCCTTGGCGGCGCCGGCCGCGGCGGCGGGCGGGGCGGTCTTGGTGGCATCCGCCCGGGCTTTGAGAGCGGACAGGTCTACGGCCCGGGAAAGGGCGGCCGACAGTGCGGCGGTCTGGCGTGGGTCTGGCCTGGTCACCCCCACATCCTGGCACGCCCCCGCCGCCACCGTTCGGGCCACTGCCCCACAAGGTGGCCGCGTTCACCATCCGGACACCCGCCCCGAACGTGTGCAGCGGGCGAACGCCGCCCCACCACCAGCGCGAACACCCGCCGAGGCCCACCCCACCAGCGCGAACCCGATGCCCCGGTCACCCTCAACCCGAACTGGGCAGCCCCCGAATCGAGTCAACCGGTGCGGGCGGGGACGCGCAAACGGTTGTCCACAGGGCTCAGTCGACCAGGGCGGCCAGTACGCCTTCCGGGGCCAGGCCCATCGGGTTGACCCGCATGCGGTCGTTGAGGCGCGTGATGGTCAGGGAGAGCGGGGCCATCAGCTCGACGAAGCGGGCGCAGCCCTGCTCGCCCAGTTCCGCCCAGGGGGCCGCCGCCGCCTCGTCGGTGAGGGCTTCCACCGAGTCCCGGAGTTCGCGGCCCTCGTCGGACAGGGTGCCGGGGGCGGAGAGGACGTCTCGTTCCAGCATCCGCTGTTCGGCTGCCGCCCACTCCTCGTCCGGGACCTGGCGGGCCGTTCGCATGTAGTCGGGTTGCAGGCCGGTGTCGGCGGCGAAGACGACCAGGGTTTCCACCGGGTCCAGGCCCGCGGTGACCAGGGCGGCCACGTGGCCGTCGCCCCGGGATTCGCGGAGGGTGGTGGCCGACTGCCACAGGGACAGGTGGGGTTCCGGGGGCAGGGGCAGGGCGGCGTTGGCCGCGCCGAGGGGGCGCCCGGCGGTGGGTGCCCAGGAGGCGGCGGTGCGGGCCAGGTCCGCTGCCTCGGCCACCTCGGGGGACGACACCGCGTCGCCGAGCATCCGGCGGAGGGCGCCGTCCACGCCGCGCAGGCGGGCGGCCAGGAAGTCCTCCGGGGAGGCGACGGTCCAGGCCTCCGGCAGGGCGCGGCGGACGCGGGACGGGTGGAAGTTGTAGAACAGGCTGGTGACCAGCCACTCTGGGGCGGCGCCCAGGGGTGCGGCGCGCATGCCGAAGTAGCCCATCCAGCGGCCCCGGCAGCCCAGGGCGTCGGTCTCGGCGATCGACTCCGGGGTGAAGTAGGTGACGGTGTGGTACGGCTCGAAGCACTGCCACAGCAGGCGGGGGTCCACGGGGGTCTCCTTCACTGGGCCAGGTGGCGTTCGACGCGGTCGACCTTGGCGGTGAGCTGGCCGGTGTGGCCGGGGCGGATGTCGGCCTTGAGGACCAGGCTGACCCTCGGGTACTTGGCCAGCAGCACGTCGGTGGCGCGCTTGACCACGGCCATGACCTCGTCCCACTCGCCCTCGACCAGGGTGTGCATCGCGTTGGTCTCGTTGGGCAGGCCCGACTCCCGGACGACGCGGACGGCCTCGGCGACGGCGGCGCCGACCGCCTCGGACTCGCCGCCGAGCGGGCTGACGCTGAACGCGATGAGCACGGTGGTCTCCTCACCGGGAGCGGGTGGGCGGTCCCGGTCGCACACTATCGGGCGGCAGGCGCCCCCGAGCGCCGGGCAGGCGCCGGGCCGGGCGGCGGGCCGAGCCAGGCCCTGGGCCAAGCCAGACGGCGGGCCGGGGTGAGCGGCGGACCGGGGTGGGTGGCAGGCCCGAGGTGGGGGTGGGTGTGGGGTTCCCGCCTGCCGAACCGGGGGTCGGAACAGGGCGGGGTTCGCGGGCCCGGGAGGCGGCCACTGATCGGTCCGGTCGGGGCAACCCACTGGTAGCTTCAACGCCCATGAGGCCGCGCACGTTGCCGTTCGACCCGATCGCCCGCGCCGCGGAGCTGTGGGAGGAGCGGATCGGCGACTCCTCGACGATGGCCGCCGTGACGAGCGTGATGCGCGTCCAGCAGATCCTCCAGTCCGCTGTGGACACCGCGTTGAAGCCGCACGGGCTGACCTTCGCCCGGTACGAGGCGCTGGTGCTGCTGACCTTCGCCAAGCGCGGCAGCCTGCCGATGCGGGTGATGGGCGAGCGGCTGCAACTGCACCCGACCAGCGTCACCAACATCGTCGACCGGTTGGAGGCCGACGGGCTGGTGCGCCGGACCCCGCACGCCACGGACCGGCGCACGACGCTGGCCGAGATCACCGAGGCGGGCCGCGAGCGCCGGGCCGAGGCGACGGCGGCGGTGACCTCCGTCGACTTCGGGTTGCGGGGGCTGACCGAGCGGCAGACCGCGCAGCTCACCGACCTGCTGTCGAAGGTCCGCAAGGCCGCGGGCGACTACCAGGACTGATCCCGCGGGGTCTCCACGCACAAGAACAGGGACGGCCCGGGTGGGCCGTCCCTGTTCGCGTGGGTGTGGGTCAGACGGGTTCGGGGACGCCGATCTGCGGGGTGCGGGAGCGGTGCGTCCCGCCGATGGGGTCGAGCTTGCCGGTGCGCAGGGCCCAGCGCTCGTAGACCAGGGTGGCCAGCGGCGGCACGCTGCAGACCACCGCCCAGACGGTGGTCCAGCGGTTCCACCGGTACTCGCGCGCGGCGAGGGCGGTCACCAGCAGGTACGCCACGAAGACGAAGCCGTGGACCGGGCCGAAGATCTTGACCCCCAGCTCCCCGGACTCGGTGACGTACTTGAAGAACATCCCGACGAGCAGGCCGACCCAGGAAACGGCCTCGGCGAAGGCGACGGCACGGAAGCGACCGGCTGCGGTATCGAACATGGCTCCAGTGTGGAGTGTGAACGGGCTCACCGACAGCGCACCCCACAGATCCCTGACCTGCGCGAACAGCTCAAAAGACCTAGTTGTCCTCCCAGCTGAAGACCTTCGATGCGACGAAGCTCACCACCAGGGTGAAGCCCAGCAGGACCGCGCAGGGCACCAGCAGGGCCTCGAAACCCTTGCCGCGCACCAGGAAGTCGGTCATGCCGTCGTTCATGTGGCGCAGCGGTAGGACGTTGGACACAGCCTGCAACCACCCCGGGGCGTTCTCGATCGGGAAGAACGAGCCGGACAGGAACGACATCGGCAGCACCAGGATGTTCGCCGCCCCGGAGGCCGCCTCCTCGGTCTTGCAGAACGCCCCCACCAGCATCCCGATGGAGAAGAACGCCAGGATGCCGAGCAGGAACACCGGGATCGACAGCCACCAGGTGCCCGACAGCGCCAGCCCGAACACCGGCAGTGACGCCACGGCGACGAACAGCACCGCCTGGATGACGGCCACGGTGATGGTGACCAGCAGCCGGGAGCCGAGCACCGTGGTGGTGCTGACCGGGGCCAGCCGCAGCTTGCGCAGCACCTGCTTGCGCCGCCAGCTCACCAGCGGCAACGCCGCCCCGAACACCGCGGAGATGGCGATCCCCCAGCTCAGGATGCCCGGCGTCAGGTACTGGATGGCCTTCAGCGACGAGTCCTCGACCTGGGTGGCGGCGAAGGCGAACTTCGGCGGCTGCCCGCTCGCGGCGACGTTCAGCTCCTGGGTGGTGCCCTGCACCAGCCCGCGCACCGTGCCCGCCTGGGCCTGGTCGCCGGCGGCGAAGTGCAGCACCACCCGGTCGCCGGTCACCTCCACCAGCCCGGGCAGGTTCCCGTCGCGCACCTCGGCCAGCCCGGCGTCGAGGGTGTCGTAGCGCTCGACCTCCACGGCTCCGGTCTCCCGGAGCGCGGCCACCACCGGCCCGCCGTCGCCGACCGACCCCAGTTTGATCTTGTCGGTGCCGGGGTCGCTGAACAGCAGCCCGAACACCACCAGGAACATCAGCGGGAAGACGAAGGTGAAGAAGAGGGTCGTCTTCTCGCGGAAGAAGCCCTTCGCCATCGCCAGCGACAGGCTCGTGAAGGGGCTGTTCACGCCCGGTACTCCCGTCCGGTCTGGTGCAGGAAGACGTCTTCGAGGGTCGCTGTCCGAACCTGCAACCCGTCCAGGGTCCCCCGCTCGGCCAACGCCGAGAGCAGCGGCGCGGGGGTCCGCGTGCTGATCGTGAGCGACTGGTCGTCCTCGGTCACCTCGTCGGCGCCGGGCAACCCGGCCGCGGTGTCCGCGGCGAGCGCGCCCCGCTCCACGATCACCCGCACCGGCGCGTCGAGCCCGCGCACCAGGGCGGCGGGGGTGTCGAGGGCCAGCACCCGCCCCGAGTCCATGATCGCCACCCGGTCGCAGAGGATCTCCGCCTCGTCGAGGTAGTGGGTGGTGTAGACGATGGTCTTGCCCCGGGCCTGGATGGCGCGCAGCACGTCCCACAGGTTCCGCCGCGCCTGTGGGTCCAGCGCCGCGGTCGGCTCGTCGAGGAAGACCACGTCGGGGTCGTGCACCAGGGCGCAGGCGATGGACAACCGCTGGCGCTGCCCGCCGGAGAGCCTATCCTCCCGGGTTTCCGCCTTGTCGGCGAGGCCGACGAGGTCGAGCACCTCCCCCGCCCGCGCCGGGCCGACGCCGTAGAGGGCGGCGAAGGTCTCCAACTGTTCGCGGGCGGAGAGCTTCTCGAAGAAGGCGGACGCCTGGAGCTGCACGCCGACCCTGGGGAGGAGCTTGACGTTGCGCGGGAAGGGGTTCTCGCCCAGGAGGCGGACCGAGCCGCCGTCGGGTCGGCGCAGGCCCTCGACGATTTCCAGGGTGGTGGTCTTCCCCGCGCCGTTGGGGCCGAGGATGCCGAAGAACTCACCCTCCGCGACGGTGAACGACACGCCGTCGACCGCCCTGAGGTCCCCATAGGACTTGCGGATGTCCTCGACGACGATCGCTGCCATGCGGGGAAGGTAACCGGTCCGGGTGATGCGGGGAGAGGGGAAACGCGCGGGTTGGGCCGAGTGGGCTAGTCGGCCCGTCCGGGTTCCGGTTGTGGACAGTCGCCGGTGCCCCGCGGCGGCCTAGGCCGTGTTTCGAAAGCCCGTGTTCGCGATAGCCGCGCCGGATGCGGCCCCTGGCGGCACGGGAGGAGGACACCGATACAACCCCGGTATCGGCGCCCTCCTCCCGCACCGCCAGGAACCACCCCGATCACGACTCTCATCGAACGAGACTTCCGAAACACGGCCTAGTCCGCCGCCTTGACGTCCTCGATGAGGGTGGTGGCGGCGGCGTACGGGTCCAGGTGGCCCGCCATGACCTGCTTGGCGAGGCGGTCCAGGGTGTCGCCGCCGCGGAGGTTGCCGAGGGTGGAGCGGAGGGTCTCGACCGCGATGGCCTCGACCTCGGTCCTGGCGCGGTGGGTGCGGCGCTCGGCGAGTTCGCCCCGCTGCACCATCCACGCGCGGTGTTCGGCGATGGCCGCGGTGACCTCGTCGATGCCCTCGGTGCGGGCGGCGACGGTCTTGCAGACCGGCTGGCGCCAGGTGGCGCCGCGGATCTCGCGCCTGCCCAGGGAGATCATGTACTTGAGTTCGCGGACGGTGGTCTCGGCGCCGTCGCGGTCGGCCTTGTTGACCACGAACACGTCGGCGATCTCCAGGATGCCCGCCTTGGCGGCCTGGATGCCGTCGCCCATGCCGGGGGCGAGCAGGACCAGGGTGGTGTCGGCCAGGGACACGACGTCCACTTCGGACTGGCCGACGCCGACGGTCTCGATCAGGACCACGTCGAAGCCCGCGGCGTCGAGGACGCGCAGGGCCTGCGGGGTGGCCCAGGCCATGCCGCCGAGGTGGCCGCGGGTGGCCATGGAGCGGATGAAGACGTCCGGGTCCGTGGCGTGGTCCTGCATCCGGATCCGGTCGCCAAGGAGGGCGCCGCCGGAGAAGGGGGAGGAGGGGTCGACGGCGAGGACGCCCACCCGCTTGCCCTGCGCGCGGTAGGCCGACACGAGCGCGGAGGTGGTGGTCGACTTGCCGACCCCCGGGGAGCCGGTCAGGCCGATGACCTCGGCCCGGCCGGTGTGCGGGGCCAGGGCCGCGGCGACCTCGCGGAGCTGCGGGCTGGCGTCCTCGACGAGGGAGATGAGCCTGGCGACCGCGCGCGGCTGTCGCTGCCGCGCGCGGTCGACCAGGTCACCGACCTCCACTTTCCGGGCCAAGCTCAGGCCTTGGGCACGCTGATGATCAGCGCGTCGCCCTGGCCGCCGCCGCCGCACAGGGCCGCCGCGCCGACGCCGCCGCCGCGGCGCTTGAGCTCGTAGGCGAGGTGGACCACCAGGCGGGCGCCGGAGGCGCCGATGGGGTGGCCCAGGGCGATGGCGCCGCCGTTGACGTTGACGATGTCCTCGCTGACGCCCAGCTTGTCCGTCGACACCACGCCGACCGCGGCGAAGGCCTCGTTGATCTCGATCAGGTCGAGGTCGGAGGCTTCCAGCTTCTGCTTGGCCAGCGCCGCCTTGATCGCGTTCGACGGCTGCTCGTGCAGGCTGGCGTCCGGGCCCGCGACGACGCCGTGCGCGCCGATCTCGGCGATCCAGGTCAGGCCCAGCTCCTCGGCCTTGGCCTTGCTCATCACCACGACCGCGGCCGCGCCGTCGGAGATCTGCGAGGCGGAGCCCGCGGTGATGGTGCCGTCGCTGGCGAAGGCCGGGCGCAGCTTGCCCAGGCTGGCCGCGGTGGTCTCGCCGCGCACGCCCTCGTCGGTGTCGAACACGACCGGGTCGCCCTTGCGCTGCGGGATGGTGACCGGGGCGATCTCGTCGGCGAAGCGGCCGTCGGCGATGGCCTTGGCGGCCTTCTGGTGCGAGGCGGCGGAGAACGCGTCCTGCTGCTCGCGGGTCAGGCCGTAGCGGGTGTTGTACTTCTCCGTCGAGGAGCCCATGGCGACCTGGTCGAAGGCGCAGAACAGGCCGTCGTAGGCCATGTGGTCCTGCAGGGTCACGTCGCCGTACTTGAAGCCGGAGCGGGACTTCGGCAGCAGGTGCGGGGCCTGGGTCATGGACTCCTGGCCGCCCGCGACGACGATGTCGAACTCGCCCGCGCGGATGAGCTGGTCGGCCAGGGCGATCGCGTCGAGGCCGGAGAGGCAGACCTTGTTGATGGTCAGCGCGGGGACGTCCATCGGGATGCCCGCGGCGACGGCGGCCTGCCGGGCCGGGATCTGGCCCGCGCCCGCGGTCAGCACCTGACCCATGATCGTGTACTGCACCTGCTCGGGCTTCACGCCCGCCTTCTCCAGGGCCGCCTTGATGGCGAACCCACCGAGCTGGGCGCCGGTGAAGTCTTTGAGCGAACCGAGCAGTCGGCCGATGGGCGTGCGCGCCCCGGCGACGATGACGGATCCGGACACGGCGGTCTCCTATATGGCTCTTGACGAACAGACGACGGCGAACGTGCGTTAACCGGGACCATACCCGCGCGTGACCGGTTCGCCACGTGCTCGTGTGAGTAGCCGCACAGCAATTGGTTACCGATGGGTAGGCACGGCGTATCGTTCCCCCATGAACGAAGCACTTGTCCCGCACGTGGTGGCCATCGACCACGTCGGAGTGGCCGTGCCGGACCTGGACGAGGCGATCGCGTTCTACCGCGACCACTTCGGCCTGGTGTCCGTGCACGAGGAGGTCAACGAGGAACAGGGCGTGCGCGAGGCCATGCTGCGCGCGCCGGGCGACGACGGGACCGGGACGGCCGTGCAGTTGCTGGCCCCGATCAACGACCAGTCGACGATCGCCAAGTTCATCGCCCGCAGCGGCCCCGGGTTGCAGCAGCTCGCCTACCGGGTGGCCGACGTCGAGGCGACCGCGGACGCGTTGCGCGCCAAGGGCTTGCGCCTGCTCTACGACAAGCCCAAGCGCGGCACCGCCGACAGCAGGGTCAACTTCGTCCACCCCAAGGACGCCGGTGGCGTCCTGGTCGAACTCGTCGAGCCCGCCGCCGGCGGCGGCCACTAGCCGACGGGGAAGCGTGCCACCCGGTCCCCACCGCGGCACGCTTCCCCGGTCGCTGAATCGAATCCGCCGATCGTCCTGAATCGGATCAGGATCAGCGCACGCCGCCCATCAGCCGCCGCACCACCGGGGTGAGCGCCGCCATCACCAGGCCGAGCGCGATCGCCCCGCCGCCGAGCAGGCCGAAGTACACCGGTTCGCCGTCCGCGGTGTAGTACTCCGCGAGCGCACCGGCCACCGAGCTGCCGAGCGCGATCGACAGGTAGAACAGCGCCACCATCTGCGCCCGGTACGCCGCGGGCGCCAGCTTCGTCGACAGCGACAGCCCCACCGGCGACAGGCACAGCTCGCCCAGCACGAAGATCACCAGCACCAGCACCAGCAGCCACGGCGAGACCACGTGCTCGCCCCTGGTGAACCCCAGCAGCGCCATCACCAGGAACGCCACGCCCATGAACCCGACGCCCAGGGCGAACTTGACCGGTGTGGACGGCTGGCGCGGCCCGAGCCGGACCCACAGCGCGGCGAACACCGACGCCAGCAGCACCACGAACAGCGGCTCCACCGAGCTGAACCACGACGGCGGCACCGCGAAGCCGAACACGTCGAGGTCGACCCGCTCCTCGGCGTAGATGGCCAGCACGGTGAACTGCTGCTGGAACAGCGCCCAGAACCCGAAGCTCACCAGGAACATCGGCACGAACGCCAGCACCCGCCGCCGCTCGACGCGCTCCACCCGACCGCTGGTGAGCAGCACGGCGAACAGCGCGACGGCCGCGGCGGCGATGACCCAGGTGACGACGGTGGCCAGGTTGTCCGCGTCGATCACCCCGGTGAGCACCAGCACCACGACCGCGACGAGGCCCAGTCCGATCACCACGGCGGAGCGGACCCGGCCCGCCGGGTCGAGCGGGTCGGGCACCGCGCGCCCGGACTCGGGGAGGTTCTTGCGGCCCAACGCGTACTGCGCGAGCCCGATCGCCATGCCGACCGCGGCGAGGCCGAAGCCCCAGTGGAAGCCGAGCCGGGTCTGCAGCAGACCGGTGAGCAGCGGCCCGACCAGCGCGCCGATGTTGACGCCCATGTAGAAGATCGAGAACCCGGCGTCGCGGCGGTCGTCGTCCTCGGCGTAGAGCGCGCCGACCAGGGTGGTGGCGGTGGCCTTGAGCCCGCCGGAGCCCAGCGCCACGCAGACCAGCCCGACCGCGACGCCCGCCACGCCGGGCAGGGCGGCGAGGGCCACGTGGCCGACGAGGATGGACACGCCGCTGTAGAACAGGGTGCGCTCCGGCCCGAAGAGCCGGTCGGCCACCCAGGACCCGGCGATCGTCGACAGGTACACCGACCCGCCGTAGGCCCCGACGATCCCGGCCGCGGTGGCCTGGTCGATCCCCAAACCGCCCTCGGCGGCGGAGAAGTACAGGTAGTACAAGAGGATGCCCTGCATCCCGTAGAAGGAGAACCTCTCCCACATCTCTGTTCCGAACAGGTTCGCGAGCCCTCGTGGGTGCCCGAAGAACCCGCGGTCCTGGTCGACCTCGGTGGAGGTGGCCACAGCGACACATTCCTTTGCTCCGGGGTGCGACGGCGCCCCGGAGGCCGTCGCACACTGGCACCGACTTTCCCAGGTCCGTGAACCACACACCCGATGAGGCCGAACTGTTGCCCGATGACAGGTCCGGTGGTCCGGACGGTTGCCGGGGCATAGCCTGCGGGTGCCATCTGTCACACCGCTGGTGCTGAATCGCTACCCGCAAGTAACCTCGCTCCACCTGGGCCTGGACACCCGGGCGACGAACCGAAATCCCCTCCAGGAGGTCCGCCGTGCAGAAGATCCTCGACGCCATCCAGGCCGATGAGCTGGATGCGATCGGCTCGCTGCCGGTCCCCGAGCACTACCGCGGGGTGACCGTGCACGCCGACGAGGTCGAGATGTTCAAGGGCATGGCCTCGCGCGACAAGGACCCGCGCAAGTCCCTGCACCTCGACGAGGTCGCCACCCCCGAGCTGGGCCCGGGCGAGGCCCTGGTCGCGGTCATGGCGAGCGCCATCAACTACAACACCGTGTGGACCTCCATCTTCGAGCCGGTCTCCACGTTCAAGTTCCTCGAGCGCTTCGGCAAGCTCTCCCCGCTGTCGAAGCGGCACGACCTGCCCTACC
Source organism: Actinokineospora sp. PR83 (assembly GCF_021056305.1). Taxonomy (NCBI): domain Bacteria; kingdom Bacillati; phylum Actinomycetota; class Actinomycetes; order Pseudonocardiales; family Pseudonocardiaceae; genus Actinokineospora; species Actinokineospora sp. PR83. The sequence goes on along the minus strand of NZ_JAJCXD010000089.1, from coordinate 33,089 downwards.
ACGTGGTCGGCTCCGACCTGGCGGGCGTCGTGCTGCGCACCGGCCCCGGCGTGCACAGCTGGAAGCCGGGCGACGAGGTGGTCGCGCACTGCCTCAACGTCGAGCTGGAGAGCCCGGACGGGCACAACGACACGATGCTCGACAACGAGCAGCGGATCTGGGGCTTCGAGACCAACTTCGGCGGCCTCGCCGAGATCGCCCTGGTCAAGGCGAACCAGCTCATGCCCAAGCCGGACCACCTCACCTGGGAGGAAGCCGCGTCCCCCGGACTGGTGAACTCCACCGCCTACCGGCAGTTGGTCTCCACCAACGGTGCCAACATGAAGCAGGGCGACACGGTCCTGATCTGGGGCGCCTCCGGTGGCCTGGGCTCCTACGCCACCCAGTTCGCGCTCAACGGCGGCGCCATCCCGATCTGCGTGGTGTCGAGCCCGGAGAAGGCCGAGATCTGCCGCAAGATGGGCGCGGAGCTGATCATCGACCGCAACGCGGAGGGTTACAAGTTCTGGAAGGACGAGTCGACCCAGGACCCGAAGGAGTGGCAGCGGTTCGGCAAGAAGATCCGCGAGCTCACCGGCGGTGAGGACCCGGACATCGTCTTCGAGCACCCGGGCCGCGAGACCTTCGGCGCCTCGGTCTACGTCGCCCGCAAGGGCGGCACCATCGTGACCTGCGCGTCGACCTCGGGCTTCATGCACGAGTACGACAACCGGTACCTGTGGATGAACCTCAAGCGGATCATCGGCTCGCACTTCGCGAACTACCGCGAGTCCTACGAGGCCAACCGGCTCATCGCCAAGGGCCTGGTGCACCCGACCCTGTCGAAGACCTACGCGCTGGAGGACACCGGCCAGGCCGCGCTGGACGTGCACCGCAACTCCCACCAGGGCAAGGTCGGCGTGCTGTGCCTGGCCCCCGAGGAGGGCCTGGGCGTGCGCGACCACGAGATGCGCGCCAAGCACCTGGACGCGATCAACCGCTTCCGCGGGGTCTGAGAGGATTCTCCCGGGTGCCGCCGCCCATACCGGCGGCACCCGGGAGGCGCCATCGGCAATTATTCGGCCAGTTGCCGGGAGTGGCGACAGCGGGACAGGTAGCGTGGGCGCATGGCTTTGGGCGAGGAACGCGATCTGGTGCCGCTGGGTCCCGGTTTCGACATCACCAAACGCGGCTACAGCCGCGGCCAGGTGGACGAGCACCTGGAGCGGATCGACGCTGAGCTGCAACTCCTGCACGCCGACCGCAACGCGGCCGTCGCCCAGGCGGGCGACCTGGCCAAGCAGTTGGAGAGCGCCCGCGGCCAGATCGACGACATGCGCGGGCAGATCGACCGGCTGTCGCTGCCGCCGACCACCCTGGAGGGCCTCAGCGAGCGGCTGCAGCGGATGCTGCGGCTGGCCACCGAGGAGGCCGAGGAGACCCGCCGCCGCTCGGAGGCCGAGGCCTCGCACATCCGCGCCCAGGCCGAGGCCGACGGCCAGGCCCTGCGCAGGCAGTACGACCAGATGATGGCCGACCTGGAGGCCCGCCGGGTCGCCATGGAGAACGAGCACCGGGGCATCGTCGAGAAGGCCCGCGCCGACGCCGACCACCTGGTCGGCTCCGCCCGCGCCGAGGCCGCCCGGCTGGAGGCCGAGTCCGAGGCCCGCCGCACCCAGGTCGAAGAGGACTTCGAGATCGCCATGGCGGGCCGCCGCACCGAGTCGATGCGGCAGTTGGCCGAGCGCGAGGCCACCAGCAAGGCCGAGGCCGAGCGGCGGGTGCGCGAGGCCACCGAGGAGGCCAACCGCCGCCGCCACGACGCGATCACCGAGGCCACGGCCCGCCTGCAGGAGGCCACCACCGAGGCCCACCGCCGGGTCCGCGAGGCCACCGACGAGTCCAACCGCCGCATCAGCCACGCCACCGAGCGCGTCGCCGCGCTGCGCAGGCTCCGGGCCAGGGTCGCCGACCAGCTCGTCTCGGCCCGCGACCTCATCGCCGACGCCCACGTGCAGCTCGCGGACGCCGCCCCGGTCCTCGACCCCCTGCCGGAGGAACGCCTCTCCGCCAACCCGGTGGTCGACGGCTCCCCGTCGGACGACTCCCCGACCAGGGCGATGCAGTCGGTGCGGCGCACCCCCGCGGACCGCCCGCCCGCCATCGCGGGCCCGCCCAAGGAACCGTGGGAACCCACCGAGGTCACGGCCACCGAGCAGCCGGTCCCGTCCGCGGAACCCGTCTCCCAGGACGACCGCACCCAGCAACTGGCCAAGCCGTCGCCCACCGCCCGCAAGGCCGCCCCCACGGCCCCCGGGAACTAGCCAGATCAGCGAGGTGGTGGCGCAAGGCCAAGTCGGTCTCGTTGTAGCAGTACCGGCCAGCGGCACACGACCGGCTCCACAGGACGATGGGCAGGAATGGGCACCGGCCCAGTCGCGCTGTCGGAACGCCCGCTCGGCTGCACCACCGAGGAAGGTGAAAGGCACGACTGGCACCCGGCGCACATCAGCGACGTGCAGGACAGTGTTGGCCGACCTGTCGGGCTTGCCCCCGACAACGACGACCACATCCGCCTGATCCAACGCCATGAGCCTGCACGACAACCAGGCTTGTTGCAAGGACTCGGGATTTGTCGTTCCCGCCCGAACCGGTGGTGCGCAACCACATCCGGCGCCACGATCCGCACGACGGCACTCAGCAACCCGCCGCAGATCTCCATGACCTCCAGCAGTCCCGCGACCCCACCGGCCCGGTTGGCCGAAGCGATGTTGTGGCTTTCACTCCCCCACCGGAACGCTCCCCTCCGGCACCGACACCGCGATTTCCGCCCCCAGCCGGGCCCCTTCCAGCAACCGCAGGTCGTCCCCGCTCCAGAACTGCCCCGGGTCGTAGCTGTGCGGACGCCCCGCGGGCAGCAACCCCATGTCCTCGTAGGTCGCCCCCACCACCTCGGCGCAGTACGCCGATTCCAGGTCGCGGGACCGGCCCCTCTGCCACCGCAACCGGGGTGTCTGACCCCGCGCCCACCGTCCCAGCAGCCGCGCGCTCGACGGGAACGGCATCCCGTCCAACCGGGCGATCGTGCGCAGCAGCGCGTCCTCCTGCGCGGCGGAGACCAGCGGTGTCAACTGCCGCAGCCAGGCCCGCTGCCCGTACCGGGTGGCCCACACGACCACGGCGTCGCGCAGGTCGTGCAACTGCACCCCACGCTGACGCTCCCCCGACCAGCGGTCGGGCAGGGAGCGCCCCAGCTCCGCGTGCCACATCAGCGGCGGCAGGTCCTCCAGCACCACGGCCATGCCGACGTGGTTGACCGGGCTGTTGGTGAGGGTCTGGATGGCCCGGTCGGCGGGGGTGCGCCCGCGGAAGAGCCAGAGGTCGCCGGTGCGGGTCAGCGAGACTGCCTGGTCGAGGTCGATCATGTCCGGGAACGGTAGCCTGCGCGGATGCGGCGGGTGTGGAAGTTCCTCGGTCTGGCGGGTGTCGTGGGCGTGGCGGCGACCGGTGTGGTGATGACGCGGGCGGAGCGGCAGCGGCGGGCGTACACGCCGGACGAGGTGCGCGAGCGCTTGCGGCGGCGGGTCGCAGAGGCCGAGGGCGGCGCCGAGGAGTGACGCGGTTCCGGAGCCCGGGATTCCGCTCGGTGGTGACCGGGCCGCTTCGCGGAGGTCTCTAGTCCACTGAGGACTTGGTGCGCAGGTGGACCCGTTCCCCCTGCCTGCCGAACAGGATCAGGGCCTCGGCCGGGTGGGGGCCGGGGTTGCCGACCCAGTGCGGCACCCTGGTGTCGAACTCGACGGCCTCCCCCGGTGCCAGCACGACGTCGTGCGGGCCGAGCAGCAGCCGCAGTCGGCCGCTGAGGACGTACATCCACTCGTGGCCCTCGTGGGTGCGCTGGTCCGGTTCATCGGTGCTCGGGGGGAACAGCACCTTGTAGGCGCGCGGTTGGCCGGGGGCGGCGGTGAGGGGCCAGAAGGTCCGGCCCTCGACCTCGCGCGGTTCGGCGTGCACGCGGGGGTCCGGGGTGCCGGTGAGGCCGACGAGTTCGTCGAGGTCGCTGCCGTGGGCGCGGGCGATCGGCAGCAGCAGCTCCAGGGTCGCCTTGCGCTTGCCGGACTCCAGGCGGGACAGCGTGCTGACCGAGATGCCCGTTTCGGCGGCGAGGGCGGTCAGGGTGGTTCCCCGCTCCACCCGCACGGCCTTGAGCCTGCTCCCGATCCCGGCCAGCACCTGGTCGACGTCCATGGCGACCACTTTGCCATGTCGGCACGGAATTTGGCATTACGGCAGAGCGATGGCGGGGGTCGGTCGGGGCGCGGGGGCAACCCCGACCCGGCGACCACGGCTAGCGTCGGGGGCATGACCGAGTACCAGCACATCAGGGTGGAACGGACCGGCGAGGCGGTGCGGATCACCATGGACCGGCCCGCGCGCCGCAACTCGCTGTCCGCCGACCACCTCGCCGAACTGCTCACCGCCTTCCGCGCGGCGGGCGAGTCGGACGCGACCGGGGTGGTCCTGGCGGGGGCGGGCCCGGTCTTCTCCGCGGGCCACGACTTCGGCGACGTGGCCGCCCGCGACCTGGCCGGGGTCCGCGACCTGCTGGTCCTGTGCACGGACCTGATGCGGACCGTGCACGCGATCCCGCAGGTGGTGATCGCCCGGGTGCACGGGCTGGCCACCGCGGCGGGCTGCCAGCTCGTCGCCACCTGCGACCTGGCGGTGGCCGCCGAGTCGGCGGGGTTCGCCCTGCCCGGCGGCAAGGGAGGCTGGTTCTGCCACACCCCGGCGGTCCCCGTCGCCCGCTCCATCGGGCGCAAGCGCCTGATGGAGCTGGCCCTCACCGGCGACGTCGTCGACGCCCGCACCGCCCTGGACTGGGGCCTGGTCAACCGGGTGGTCCCGGACGCCGACCTGGACTCCACTGTGGACGACCTGCTCGCCCGCGCCACCAGGGGCAGCCGGGCGAGCAGGGCCCTGGGCAAGCACACCCTCTACGCCCAGCTCGACCGGCCGGAGCAGGACGCCTACGCGCTGGCGATCGAGGTCATGGCGGCGGCCTCGCAACTCCCGGGCGCGCGGGAGGGCATGGCCGCGTTCCTGGAGAAGCGCCCCCCGGTCTGGCCGGACTAGGACCACGCCGCACACCGCCAAAGGGGCGCGGTGGCGTTCGCCGGTTCCGCTACCGGGCCAGCCAGGGGATCACGGCGTCGAGGAAGTCGCGGGGCGTCTCGTAGCCGGGGAGGTGGCCCGCGGTGGGCACGACGTGCAGGCGGGCACCGGTGAGGTCGGCGATGTCCTGCCCCGCCCCGGGGGGCATCAGCGCGTCGTGGGCGCCGTGGACGACGAGGGCGTCGAGGTCGAGGGCGCGGAGGGTTTCCCGGGAGTCCGGGCGGACGGCCATGGCGCGGGCGGTCCACGCCACCCCGGCGGGTGACTGGCCGTCGATGGTGGCGCGCAGCGCGGGCGCGGCGGTCTGGTCGTGCAGCAGGTTGGGCAGCATGGATTCGGCCAACCACGGCACCACGCCGTCCGCCTCCGCCCGCCGCGCCAGGGTTTCGCGGTTGGCCGCCGCGTCCGGGGTGTCGGCGGTGGCCTTGGTGCCGATGAACACCGCGCCGGAGACGCGTTCCGGGGCGGCGCGGAGCATCGCCATGAGCACGTAGCCGCCGAGCGAGGAGCCGCCGACGACGGCCCGCTCCACGCCGAGGTCGTCCAGCAGCCCCACCAGGTCGGCGGCGGTGGCCTCCAGGGACGGCGGGGCCTGCGGGACCGGTGAGCGGCCGAAACCGGGCAGGTCGGGGGTGATCAGGCGGACGTGCTCGGACAGCTCGGCGCGCACGGGGTCCCACATCCGGGAGTCCAGCGGGAAGGCGTGCAGCAGCAGGAAAGGAGTACCGGAGCCGGTGTCGGTGTGGTGCACACCGCCCATTGGACCACCCTCAGCCGTGCAGCCGGGTGACCGCCGCCCCGGTGCCGAGTTCGGCGCGGTGCTCGGGGTGGTCGAGGTAGTGGGTGAGCGCGCGCAACGCCACCAACTGGTCCACCAGCAGGGTGCGCATGGACAGCGCGAACGCCAGGTCCTTGCCGAACCGCTCGGCCTGCCCGCGGTGCCGCTCGCCCGCCGCGCCGGGGTCGGCCGTGACCACGCCGAGGTAGTTGACGCTCGCGGAGGTGTTGGCCCGCCCCAACCGGACCGCCACCGGGCGCACCTCCCGCACCTGCGCCCAGGGCAGCCTGACCAGCGGCGTCGTCCAGTTGAGCAGCAGCTCGTCGGGGGTGAGCAGCAGCCCGGCGGCCGTGCGCGGCTTGCGCAGCGCGGTGGCGCAGGAGATCACCACCAGCAGCCCGAACAGCACCGCGAGGACCCCGCCGATGACCGCCACGACACCCCCGGTGGCGAACAGGAAGGCGGCCAGCACCAGCAGCGCCACCCCGATGACGGCCAGCACGGCGACGGCGGCGGTGGTCGACTGGCGCACCGGCAGCAGCAGACCGCGGGCGCCGCCGACCTCGGCGGTCAGCACCCGCCCCGCCGGGTCACCCGCCGGGTTGACCGTCCCGTCGGCCTTGCGCCAGGGCTGCGGGCAGGGCACCCGGTCCATCGCGTCATCGGTGTCGACCATGTCGACCATGGAAGCGCATCGGCGCACCGCATGCCAGTGGAGGTAGGTTCGGCGCCATGACCGGCATCCGTACCGAGCGGCTGGTCCTGCGTCCGGTCGACCGGGCCGACATCGCCGCCGCCGTCGCCATCCAGGGCGATCCGCGCACCTGCCGCCACCGCCCCGGCGGCCCCAGCTCCCCGGCCGAGACCAGCGCCCAACTGGACTTCTGGCTGGACCACTGGCGGACCCACGGCTTCGGCTACTGGTCCATCACCCTCCCCGACGACGCCACCGTCCTGGGCTTCGGCGGTCTGCAACTCGGCGAGTTCGACGGCCACCGCTACCTGAACCTCTACTACCGCCTGCGCCCCCGCGCCTGGGGCCGCGGCTACGCCCCGGAGATGGCCGGTGCCGCCCTGGACTGGGCCGCCGCCGAACGGCCGGACCTCCCGGTGTGGATCATCACCACCCTGGACAACGAACCGGCCCGGCGGGTCGCCGACAAGCTCGGCTTCACCGAATTCCGCCAGGCCGAGTACGCGGGCGCCCCGTCCCGCTTCTACCGGTGGCACGGCACCAGCGGCCCCACCCGGAACGCGGCGGGCTCGACCAGGAAACCTTCTTCCCCCTC
>NZ_JAJCXD010000089.1:0-25425 GCF_021056305.1 Actinokineospora sp. PR83 | reverse complement strand
GGCGCAGCGGCGCAGCGGCGCAGCGGCGCAGCGGCGCAGCGGCGCAGCGGCGCAGCGGCCGACCATTACAGAACCGCCTGCCCGACCACCAGGCACCCCGCAGGCGCGGTTGCCAACCACTCGAACCCCCACCGGCGCAACCGCCGACCACCCCACCAACCGCCGCCCGGCGGCCTGCCACCCAAACCCCACCGGGCGCAGCCGCCCACCATCCATCCGCCAGCCCGGCGGCCTGCCACCTCGAACCCCACCGGGCGCAGCCGCCCACCATCCATCCGCCAGCCCGGCGGCCTGCCACCTCGAACCCCACCGGGCGCAGCCGCCCACCATCCATCCGCCAGCCCGGCGGCCTGCCACCTCGAACCCCACCGGGCGCAGCCGCCGACCACCCCGTCACCCGGCGGCCAAGCGGCCTGCCACGCCAAACGCCAGCGGCGCAGCTGCCGACCACCCACCCAACCGCAGGCCCGGCTACGGCTCTGCCCGGGTGGGTGGATTTGCTTGGGTGGGGAAGGCGATCATGTTGCTGGCCTGCCCTGGCTGTGAGGCACTCTTTTCGCCTCACTCGGTCTCACTGGGCACATGATCGCCGCAGGGGACCCGCCCAAGCGGATCCACCCACCCGGGCACATCCCGAAAAATCCCGGGCTTTTCACAGCACGGCCCAGCGAAACGCCAGCGTGCACAGCGCCAGGATCGGCCTGCGCACCAAAGACCCGCCCTCACCACCGACGCGCCGTCGGCCCCCGTCGCCCGCGCGCGTCCCAGCAGCCGCGGTGCCAGTGCCTGCGGTCCTCCACCCCGGTCCGGTCGTCCGCCGACCAGGCGACGACGTGCGCCACCCCCGGCTGGATCTCGTGGTCGCACCCGGGGCAGCGGTAGACCTTGGTCGCCTGCGACCCGGTCACGTTGCGCACGTACCAGTCCCCGTCGAAGGCCGACTCCACGCGCTGCGCGGCCAGCGCCCCGCTGAGCGGGCGCGGCTCCTCGGAGCGCCTGGTGTTGTTCCGGCGTGGCACGCAACCGATTATCCGGGTTGACCGCAGCAGGCAGAATGGGGCCATGCCCACCTACGAGTTCCGCTGCCGGTCCTGCGGGTCGACCTTCGAGGTCCGGCGGCCGATGAGCGCGTCGTCCGATCCCGCCCCCTGTCCCGGTGGCCACGAGGACACGGTCAAGCTGCTCACGATGGCCGGGCTGGGCGGCGGTTCGGCCGCCCCCGCCCCGTCCGGCGGTGGTGGCGGTGGCGGGTGTTGCGGCGGCGGTTGCTGCGGCTGACCGGCGCCCTGACCCCCGGAACAGCCGAACGCCCCCCGGTCACTTGACCGGGGGGCGTTCGCGCGCACCGGAGCGGGTGCTACTTGCTGTAGTCGCGGAAGCCCTTGCCGGTCTTGCGGCCCAGGCGGCCCGCGGTGACCAGGTGCTCCAGCAGCGGGGCCGGGGCGTAACCGGCCTCGCGGAACTCGTTGTACAGGGTGCGCTCGATGGCCAGCGACACGTCCAGGCCGACCACGTCCAGCAGCTCGAACGGGCCCATCGGCAGGCCGCAGCCGACCTTCATGGCGGTGTCGATGTCCTCGGACTCCGCGTAGTGCGCTTCCAGCATCTTGATCGCGTCGTTGAGGTACGGGAACAGCAGGGCGTTGACGATGAAGCCCGCGCGGTCGCCGCAGTGCACCGGCTGCTTGCCGACCTTAAGGCACAGCGCCCTGGCGGTGGCCACCACGTCGGCGCCGGTGGAGATGGTCTCGACGATCTCCACCAGCTTCATGACCGGCGCCGGGTTGAAGAAGTGCAGGCCCACCACGTCGGCCGGGCGGGAGGTGGCCGCGGCGCACTCGATGACCGGCAGCGAGGAGGTCGTGGTGGCCAGGATCGCGCCCGGCTTCACCACCTCGTCCAGCGCGCCGAACACGGCCTGCTTGATCGCCAGCTCCTCGGCGACGGCCTCGATGACCAGGTCGCAGTCGGCCAGCTCCTCGAACTCCACCGCCGGGGAGATGCGGGCCAGGATGCCGTCGCGGTCGGACTCGGACAGCCGACCCTTGGCGACCTGGCGGTCGAGGGACTTGCGGACCTTGCCCACCGCCGCCTCGGCCTTGTCGGCGCTGCGGGCGCGCAGGACCACGTCGTGGCCCTTGCGGGCGAAGACCTCGACGATGCCGGTGGCCATGGTGCCGGTGCCGACCACGCCGACCCGCTGCACCTCGCGCAGCGCCACGTCGGACTCGCCCGCGGCGGCCGGGGTGAGCGCGTCGGGCACCACGGTGGGCGACTCGGGGGCGTCGTAGGTGTAGAAGCCGCGGCCGGTCTTGCGGCCGAGCAGGCCCGCGGTGATCATCTGCTTGAGGATCGGGGCCGGGGCGTGCAGCCGGTTGCGCGACTGCGCGTACATCGTCTCCAGGATCTCGTACGCGGTGTCCAGGCCGATCAGGTCCAGCAGCGCCAGCGGGCCCATCGGGTAGCCGCAGCCGTAGCGCATGGCGGCGTCGAGGTCCTCGCGGGTGGCGTAGCGCGCCTCGTACATCGACACCGCGTGGTTGAGGTAGCCGAACAGCAGCGCGTTGGCGATGAAGCCCGCGCGGTCGCCGATGACGACCGGCTCCTTGCCCAGCTTCTGGGCGAAGGCGACCACGTCGGCCACCACGTCCGGCTCGGTGACCACGGTGCGCACGACCTCGGTCAGCTTCAGCACCGGGGCCGGGTTGAAGAAGTGCAGGCCGACGACCTTGCCAGGGCGTCCGGTGTGGACGCCGATCTCGGTGATCGACAGCGACGAGGTGTTGGAGGCCAGCACGGCCTCCGGCTTGAGGATGCGGTCGAGTTCGCCGAAGACCTGGGCCTTGAGCTCCAGCGACTCCGGGATGGCCTCGATCACCAGGTCGGCCTCGGCCAGGTCGGCCAGGGTGGTCGTGTAGGTGATGCGCCCGAGCAGCTCGGTGCGCTCGGCCTCGGTGAGCTTCTCCTTGGCCAGTGCCCGGCCGGTGGAGTGCTCGACGTGGCCGCGGCCGCGTTCGACGCCCGCGTCGTCGACCTCCACCGCCACGACCCGCACACCGGTGCGGGCGAGCACCTCCGCGATGCCCGCGCCCATGGTCCCGAGTCCGACAACACCGACGGTGGAGAACTCACGCGCCACGACTACCTCCGCAGTCCCCGATGACAGCAACGACGATGCTACTTCCGAGTAACATCGACTGCTGATACTGCCACGCGACCACGGTTAGTCCAGGTGAACTGCGCCACTGGACCGTTCAGGGTGGTCGCGGCTATTTCTGCGGCAGCTTGGGCAGCAGGGCCTTCGCCACGGTCTGCACCTTGGCGCACGCGTCCTCGCCCGCCTGCGGGTCGTAGCGGGTGAAGTCGACCTTGACGACCTCCGCGTTGCCCTCCGCGCCCTCGAACGGGACGTGCGCCCAGGACAGGCTGCACCGGGTGGAGGAGGTGCTCTCGCTGCGCTGCTGGGCGCGGACCCCACCGAGGTCGACCGGGGTCGTCTTGGCCGCCTCGGCCAGCTCGTCCGGGTCGGTGCCGAGGGAGAACTCCACCCGGAAGGTGACGCCCTGGGTGTTGTAGGTGCAGTTGTGCAGCCCGGTCGGCTTCTTGCCGGGGCCGTCGCCGATCGCGGCGGCCACCACGGAGTCGTCGAGGACCGTGCACGCGTCCAGGTCGACCAGCGACCCCTTCCGCACGTCCAGTTCCGGCCTGCTGTCACGGATCTTGGTGACGGCCGTCTCCAGCAGCTTGCGCCCCGGTTCGCACAGGCCCCCGGGGGTGTCGCTGCCGATCTGGACGGTGATGCCGCGGTCGGGGTCGGTCTCGGTGATGGCGGTGACGAAGCAGGCGGTCTTGTCGTCCAACTCGGACTCGGCCACCGGCAGGCCGCCGATCTTGAGCGCGCCCTGGGCCTTGCGGGCCAGGCTGCTGTCGCCGATGGTCATGGTGAAGTTGAGGTCCCGGCCGCCGGGGTCCTTCATGTAGTTCGAGCAGAGCGCGTAGTCGCGCAGCCTGCTCCGCGCCGGGGTGCCGAAGCCCGACATGGTCTCCTCGTCCATGATCGCGCACGGGTTGACCCGGCGCAGCGACGCGGAGGAGAACACGTCGTCCCCGGTCGGCGGCGGCGTGCTGCCGCCGGTCTCCGGGCCCGCGTCGAGGCCCTCGGTGGCGGGCACGGTGGTCCGCTTGCCGGTCGTCTTCGCCAGGTCGGCGCCCGTGCCGCACCCGGCGAGCAGCACCGCCAGGCACCCCGCCACCGCCATGGACCGCCGTCGCCTCGAAGCCCTCACTCCCGAGACGGTAGCCAACGCCGCGGCCACCCGTGCGCCGAACCCGCGGATCGCCGGGGACGGGGTCGATCCACCGTGGACCGTAGGGGGTACGGGAACCAGCTCCGGACCGCGGCGGGCCGCGGTCCGGAGCCTGCCCCACCCCGGGGTCAGTTCCCGCGCTCGCCCTCGGTCGCCGCGGTCGAACCCGCCGCGGTCGAACCCGCCGAGGTCTCGCCCGTCGTGTCCGGCACGGCCAGTGGACGCAGCCGGGCCCAGGCGAGGAACGCCAGCGCCACGACGAGCATGAACACGCCCATCCACAGGTTGATGTTGACGCCCGCGGCCTTGTCCAGGTCGGCCTGCGAGGTCGACACCAGGCCCATCACGGTCAGCACGGCGCCGTAGACGCCGAACAGCAGCGCCAGGATGCCGCGCAGGTCGAACAGACCCGCCTTGGCCTTCTTCTCCGCCACGCTGACTCCTCTCACCAGAAGACGATGTTGAGCACAACGGTCAGCGCGAGCACCCCGGCGCCGAGGACCACGGGCTTGCGGTACCAGCCCGAGTTCTCCCCGGTGTCGTCGTGGCGCAGTTGGTCGCGCGGGGTCAGCGACCACACCAGGCCGCGCAGTTCCGACTCCGGCTTGGGCTTGGTGACCAGCGAGACGCCCACGCTGACGGCGATGTCGACCACGAAGGCCACGCTGGCGGCCACGAAGCTCGCGCCCTGCCCGGCCAGGTTCAGCACCTCGGCGCGGTTGAGCAGGTCGACGGTCACCGCCGAGGCGGTGCCGAAGATCAGGCCGAGGCCACCGGCGAGCGGGGTCATCCGCTTCCAGAACATGCCCAGGATGAACGTGGCGAACAGCGGGGCGTTGAAGAAGCCGAACAACGTCTGGAGGTAGTCCATGATGTTGTTGAAGCTGGAGGCGATGAACGCCGTGCCGATCGCCACGACGCAGCCCGCCACCGTCGCCAGCCGCCCCACCCGCAGGTAGTAGTCGTCCGGCTTGTCCTTGACGATGTACGCCTGCCAGATGTCGTAGGTGAAGACGGTGTTGAACGAGCTGACGTTCGCCGCCATGCCCGCCATGAACGCCGCCAGCAGACCGGTGATCGCGATGCCCAGCATCCCGTTGGGCAGCAGGTCGCGGATCAGCAGCAGGATCGCGTTGTTGTAGGTGACCCCGTTCTCCGCGCCCGCCTTCATCTCGCGCAGCTCCGGCACGATCACCGCGGCGATCATGCCGGGGATGATGATGATCAGCGCGATCAGCGTCTTCGGGTACGCCCCGATCAGCGGCGTGCGCCGCGCGGCCGACATGCTCTTGGCCGACATGGCCCGCTGCACCTCGGCGAAGTTCGTCGTCCAGTAGCCGAAGGACAGCACGAAGCCGAGGCCGAACACGATGCCCAGCACCGACAGCGTGGCGTTGCCGATGCCGGTCAGGTTGGTGCCCGGCCACGAGCTGAGCTGGTCGGCGGCGGAGCTGCCCGTGGTCCCGGCCACCTTGTCGACCAGCCCCTGCCACCCGCCGACCCGCTTGAGGCCGAGGAAGGTCAGCGGCAGCAGCATCGCCACGATCACGAAGAACTGCATGACCTCGTTGTAGACGGCCGCCGACAGCCCGCCGAGGGAGGTGTAGGCCAGCACGATCACCGCCGCCACCACGACCGAGAGCCACAGCGGCCACCCGAGCAGCAGGTTGACCACGGTGGCGAGGGCGAACAGGTTCACCCCGGCGATGAGCACCTGGGCGAGGGCGAAGCTGATGCCGTTGGTCAGGTGCGCGAACTTCCCGAACCGCCGCAGCAGGAACTCCGGCACGCTGCGGACCTTGGAGCCGTAGTAGAACGGCATCATCACCAGGCCCAGGAACACCATGGCCGGGATCGCGCCGATCCAGTAGTAGTGCATGGTCGGCAACCCGTACTGCGCGCCGTTCGCCGTCATGCCGAAGATCTCGACGGCGCCGAGGTTCGCGGAGATGAACGCCAACCCGGTCACCCACGCGGGCAGCGACCGGCCGGACAGGAAGAAGTCCAGGCTGCTGGACACCGAGCGCCGCGCCATCGCCCCGATCCCCAGGACCAGGGCGAAGTAGACGGCCAGCAAGGCGTAGTCGATCGGGCCCGCGTCCAGCCGCAGGTCCGCGTCCGCGAGGAAATGCATACCGCCCCCGTCGTACACGTCGATGTGATCGGGAACAGCATGGACCCGACCGCGGCGCGGCGCACGACGAAGCCGATCACCGTTCACGAACGGCTGGAATTCTCCGCCCGGACACGTCCGAGTGGTCCAGTCCACCAGCCCGTCGACCGGGGTCAGAAGAGGCGGAACTCGTCGCTCTCGATGCCGCGGAGGGTGTCGTAGTCGAGGGTGACGCAGCGGATGCCGCGGTCCTCGGCGAGGACCTTGGCCTGGGGGCGGATGACCTGCGCGGCGAAGACACCGGCGACCGGGGAGAGCAGCGGGTCGCGGTTGAGCAGCTCCAGGTAGCGGGTCAGCTGCTCCACCCCGTCGATGTCGCCGCGGCGCTTGATCTCGACGGCGACCGAGGAGCCGGTGGCGTCGCGGCAGAGGATGTCGACCGGGCCGATGGCGGTGGGGTACTCGCGGCGGACCAGGGTGTAGCCGTCGCCGAGGGTGGTGATGTGCTCGGCGAGCAGTTCCTGCAGGTGGGCCTCCACGCCGTCCTTGATCAGGCCGGGTTCGGCGCCGAGCTCGTGGCGGGAGTCGTGGTGGATCTCCTCGATGGTGATGGCGATCTTCTCGCCCGCCTTGTTCTGCACGACCCACATGCCCGGCTCCTCGATGAGCCAGCAGGGCGGGGTCATCCAGTTCAGCGGCTTGTAGGCCCGGTCGTCGGAGTGGACCGAGACCGACCCGTCGGCCTTCACCAGCAGCAGCCGGTTGGCCATCGGGAGGTGGGCGGTGAGCCGTCCGGCGTAGTCGACCTGACAGCGAGCGATCACAAGGCGCACGCGCAGCAGGTTAGCCCCGTGCGCCCGCCTCCGTGCCCCCGGGCAGGATCTACCCCGTGGAACGCCTCGACTCCAAGCAGGTCTACGCCAACGCCTGGATGACCGTCCGGGAGGACGCCATCCGCCGCCCGGACGGCAGCCCCGGCATCTACGGGGTGGTGGACAAACCGCACTACGCCCTGGTCATCCCCCTCGACGGGGAGCGGTTGATGCTCGTCGAGCAGTTCCGCTACCCGGTGGGCGCGCGCCGCTGGGAGTTCCCCCAGGGCACCGCCCCCGACCGGGCCGACCTCGACCCGGCGGAGCTGGCGGTGCGCGAGCTGCGCGAGGAGACCGGGCTGACCGCGGGCACCATGACCCTGATCGGCCGCCTGGACGTCGCCCCGGGGCTCACCAGCCAGGGTGGCAGCGTCTACCTCGCCACCGACCTCACCGAGGGCGCCCCGGACCGGGAGGCCACCGAGCAGGACATGCGCGCCGCCTGGTTCCCCCGGGCCGAGTTCGAGGCGGGCATCCGCGACGGCTCCATCGTCGACGCGCAGTCGATCGCCGCCTACACCCAGTTGCTGCTGCACGAGCACCACAGCCAGTAGCCGTCGGGGGACGCGCCGGGTGCGCCCCGGCCGCGGCGCACCCGTGCGCCGGTGTCGCGTGTGGACGTGAACCCGGCTCACCGAAACAGTGTTGTATCCACTGTGGACGTAAGCTGACTTCTCTTGATCGTCAAGGGGTGATTGACATTTCATAATGGTCTAGTCCAGCTTGGGAGGGTCCGGACCGCGTCCGCACCCCCGCAGGAGGCAGCCCATGCCGTCCACCGCCCGCCGCGCCCTCGCCGCCGTGTCCGCCGCACTCGCCGCCTCCGCCGGGCTGGTCCTCGCGGGCGGCGGCAGCGCCGACGCCGCGAACCTGCCGGCCAACCCCGGGTTCGAGTCCGGCACCTCGGGCTGGACCTGCTCGGGTGCGACCACCGACAGCGACCGCCACTCCGGCTCCGCCGCGCTGAAAGCCACCCCATCGGGGCAGGACAACGCCCGGTGCTCGCAGGCCGTCGCCGTCACGCCCGGCGCCCAGTACACGCTGAGCGCGTGGGTGAAGGGCGCCTACGCCCACCTCGGCGCCACCGGCGCCACGACGGGCGACGCCTCCACCTGGACGCCCGCCGCGAGTGCGTGGACCAGGCTGAGCGTCACCTTCACCGCCGCCTCGTCCTCGGCCACGGTGTACCTGCACGGCTGGTACGGCCAGCCCGCCTACCTCGCCGACGACCTCGCCCTCGACGGTCCCGGCACCACCCCGCCGACGACCACACCCCCGTCGACCCCGCCCACCACGACCCCGCCACCCACGACCACCACCCGGCCGACGACCCCGCCGACCACCCAGCCCCCGGCCACGGGCCTGCCGAAGCACGTCCTCACCGGCTACTGGCAGAACTTCTACAACGGCGCCAAGCCGCTCCGGCTCGCCGACGTCCCCACCACCTACGACATCATCGCCGTCTCCTTCGCCGACGCGGTCCCGACGACCCCCGGTGCGGTGACCTTCACCCTCGACCCGGGCCTGTCGAGCCAGCTCGGCGGCTACACCGACGCCCAGTTCCGGGCCGACGTGGCCACGGTGCGCGCCCGCGGCCAGAAGGTGATCCTGTCCGTCGGCGGTGAGAAGGGCACCGTCTCCGTCGGCGACGCGACCGCCTCCGCCAACTTCGCCGCCAGCGTGGGCCGCCTGATCGACGACTACGGCTTCGACGGGGTCGACATCGATCTGGAGAACGGCATCAACGCCCAGCACATGGGCAGCGCCCTGCGCCGGATCCACGCCGAGGGCGGCACGGTGATCACGATGGCCCCGCAGACCATCGACATGCAGTCGACTTCCGGTGGCTACTTCCAGCTCGCCCTGGCGATCAAGGACATCCTGACGATCGTCAACATGCAGTACTACAACTCCGGCGCCATGCTCGGCTGCGACGGCAAGGTCTACAGCCAGGGCTCGGTCGACTTCCTGACCGCGCTGGCCTGCATCCAGCTCCAGGGCGGGCTGCGCGCCGACCAGGTCGGCCTCGGCCTCCCGGCGAGCCCCAGCGGGGCGGGCGGCGGCCACCAGTCCCCGGCGAACGTCTCCGCGGGCCTGACCTGCCTGGCCAAGGGCACCGGCTGCGGCGCCTTCCGCCCGTCGACCACCTACCCGACCCTGCGCGGGGCCATGACGTGGTCGATCAACTGGGACGCGTCCAACGGCTACGCCTTCGCCAACGCGGTCTCGGCCACCCTCGACACCCTGCCGTAGGGACCGGGACGGCGGGACGGCCGCGGGGTGCGCCCCCGCGGCCGGTCCGCTGCCCGGGTCCGGGTGGGGCCGGTCAGCGCCTGCGCTTGCCCCGGCCCTTGTCCGAGCGCTCCCGGTCCGACTTCCTGCCCGACCGCTCCGACCTGCCCTTGCGCGGCGCGTCGGTGTCCGGCTCCAGCGCGATGGCGGGCGCCTCGTCCTGGTCGTCCTCGTACTGGTCCTCCGCCGAGAGGCCCAGCAGGTCCGCCGCCCGCTGCTGCACCGACTCCACCAGCGACGGCTGCGCGTCACCGGCGCGGCGCAGCACCGAGTGCTTGAGCCTGCTGTACCCGCGCACCGAGACCGGGCGGCGGTGCCGCACCGAGAACTCCTCGCGGACCTCGATCAGCACGTCGCCCAGCGGCCGGTCCACCAGCACGGTCCCCGGCCGCGCCACCGAGGTGAGGCGGCTGGCGATGTTGACCGTGGAGCCGTAGACGTCGCCGAAGCGGCTCAGCACCCGGCCGTAGGCCAGGCCCGCGCGCAGCATCGGCAGGGCGTCGTCGGCCTCGGCGCGCTCCAGCAGGGCCAGCGCGATCCGGCCGCCGTGCACCGGGTCGTCGGCGACGAAGAGGACCTCGTCGCCGAGCATCTTGACGATGCGGCCGTGGTTCTCCGCGACGACCTCGGCGGTCATCATGTCGAACCGGTCGACCACGTCGACCAGGGCGGCCTCGTCGGAGCGGCGGGTGAAGGTGGTGAACCCGACCATGTCGGCGAAGCCGACGACCTGGCTGCGCGACTCCAGGTCCTCGGTGCTGGACAGCGCGCGCCCGGCGTAGGCGGCGAGGTGGCGCCGCCAGGCGAAGTTCTGCATGCTCTCGAGCTGCGGCACGAGCTGCTCGATGAACCGGCCGAGCTGGCGCTCGTCGGCCAGCAGCTCCGGGTTGGCGGCGAGCACGTCGCGCAGGACGTGCACCTCCCACTCGGCCAGCCGCGACAGGTGCTGCCCGAGCATCCGGGCGGTGGCCGTGGCCAGCTCCGGTTCCAGGATGCCCCGGTACATCAGCTCGTCGGTGAGCCGCAGCGTCTCGATGTCGCGGTCGGTGAAGACCACCGCGTCGTCGGCGACGGTGGCGAACCCGAGGGCGCGCCACAGCCGCATCGCCCGCTCCAGCGGCACCCCGGCCTTCTCGCAGACCTCCAGCCTGGTGAACTGGCGGGTGCCGCCGAGCAGGACCTCCTCGACGCGCCGCTGGGCGGCCTCGACCGGGTCGGGTTCCGCCGCGCCGCGGCGGTCGTCGCTGTCGTCCATCTCAGCCGGTGGTGTGCACGATGAGGACGTCGACCGACGACTTGCGGGCGGCCTCCGCCGGGACCGAGCCGAGGATGCGCCCGGCGAGGGTGTTGAGCCCCCGGTTGCCGACGACCAGCAGGTCGGCCTTGTGGTCGTGCACGACCTTGGCCAGCGTCGGCACCGGGTCGCCGTCGACGACCACGGTCTCGATGTTCGCCGCACCGGCCTTGCGGGCCCGCTCGGAGGCGGTGCGCACCGTCTCCTCGGCGGGGTTGAACCCGACGACCTGGTAGGCGACGTCGGAGCCGAGTTCGTCCTGCACCCGGTCCAGGTCGCGGTCCTCGCGCGGCTGGTACGCGCACGCGATGACCAGGGTCGCCGAGCTGTCCGCGGCGATCGCCGCGGCCCGGTCGACCGCCAGGTACGAGGAGTCGGAGCCGTCGGTGCCGACGACGACGGTCTGATAGGCGGCCATTGCCCAAACCTCCCGCGTTAGCTACTTGTCGGTAGACCTAACCAGGAGAACGCGCCGCTCGTCCAACGGACGCGGCCAACACCACTCGTGATCACCCTCGCGCGCGGCCCGCGGCGGCAGCACAATCCGGGGATGGACACCACGGACATGCTGGCCGAAGCGGTGCGCGAGGCCAGGGCGGGCCTCGCCTCCGGCGGGATACCGATCGGCGCCGCCCTGTTCGGGCCGGACGGGGAGCTGTGGGGCTCGGGGCACAACCGCCGGGTCCAGGACGGCGACCCGTCGGTGCACGGGGAGACCTCGGCGTTCCGCAACGCCGGTCGCAGGCGCTCCTACCGGGGCACGACCATGGTCACCACGCTGTCGCCGTGCTGGTACTGCTCCGGCCTGGTCCGCCAGTTCGGCATCTCCCGGGTGGTGATCGGCGAGGCCAGGACGTTCTCCGGCGGGCACGGGTGGCTGGCCGAGCACGGGGTGCAGGTCGTGCTGCTCGACGACGCCGAGTGCGTCGCCCTGATGACCGACTTCATCGCCGCCCACCCGGAGCTGTGGCACGAGGACATCGGGGAGGACTGAGCGGGGAGGACTGATCGCCGACCAGCCCTCCCCCACCCGGCTCAGGCCAGGTCGTTGGCCTCGCGGATGACGTCGACGATCTCGTTCATGATCTGCGTCATCTCGTAGTCCTTGGGGGTGAACACCCTGGCCACGCCCTTGGCGGCGAGGATCTCCGCGTCGTCGGGCGGGATGATGCCGCCGACGACGACCGGGATGTCGCCCGCCCCGGCCGCGCGCAGCCCCTCGACCACGGCCGGGACCGCGTCCAGGTGCGACCCGGACAGGATCGACAGGCCGACCACGTGCACGCCCTCCTGCACCGCGGCGGCCACGATCTGGTCGGCGGTGAGCCGGATGCCCTGGTAGACGACCTCGAAGCCGGTGTCGCGGGCGCGCACGGCGATCTGCTCGGCGCCGTTGGAGTGCCCGTCCAGGCCGGGCTTGCCGACCAGGATGCGCAGCCGCTCGCCCAGCTCCTCGCCGGTGGCCTTCACCCGGTCGCGCACCTTGCCCAGCTCGGCCCCGGCCTCACCGGTCGCCGACGCGCCGGACACTCCGGTGGGCGCCCGGTACTCGCCGAACACCTCGCGCAGCGCCTGCGACCACTCGCCGGTGGTCACCCCGGCCTTGGCGCAGCCGATGGTGGCCTCCATCAGGTTCGCGTCGGTCTTCGCGGCGTCGCGCAGCACCCGCAGCGCCTCGTCCACGGCCGCGCCGTCGCGGCCCGCCCGCCACGCGGCGATGGCCTCGACGGCCTCCCGCTCGGCGACCGGGTCCACCGTCTCGATGGCCTTCGCGCCCTCGGCCTGCAACGGGCTGGGCTCGGTGGTGCCGAACTTGTTGACGCCGACGATGACCTGCTCACCGGCCTCGATGCGCCTGCGGTGGTCGGCGAGCGAGCCCACCATCTGCGTCTTCATGTACCCGGACTCCACGGCCGCGACCGCGCCGCCCATGGCCTGCACCCGGTCGATCTCCTCGCGGGCGCCCTGCAGGATCGAGTTGACCTTGGCCTCGATGACCGGGGAGCCGTCGAAGATGTCCTCGTACTCCAGCAGGTCGGTCTCGTAGGCCAGCACCTGCTGCATCCGCAGCGCCCACTGCTGGTCCCACGGCCGGGGCAGGCCCAGCGCCTCGTTCCAGGCGGGGAGCTGGATGGCCCTGGCCCGCGCCTTGCGCGAGAGGGAGACCGCGAGCATCTCCAGCACGATGCGCTGCACGTTGTTCTCCGGCTGCGCCTCGGTCAGGCCCAGGGAGTTGACCTGCACGCCGTAGCGGAACCGGCGGTGCTTCTCATTGGTCACGCCGTAGCGGTCGCGGGTGATCTCGTCCCACAGCTCGGTGAAGGCGCGCATCTTGCACATCTCCTCCACGAACCGCACGCCCGCGTTGACGAAGAAGGAGATCCGCTGCACCACGTCGCCGAACTTCTCCTCCGGCACCTGCCCGGAGTCGCGCACCGCGTCGAGCACCGCGATGGCCGTGCACATGGCGTAGGCGACCTCCTGCACCGGGGTCGCGCCGACCTCCTGCAGGTGGTAGCTGCAGATGTTGATCGGGTTCCACTTCGGCACGTTGGCCACGGTGTAGGCCACCATGTCGGTGATCAGCCGCAGGCTCGGCCCGGGCGGGAACACGTAGGTCCCGCGGGACAGGTACTCCTTGATGATGTCGTTCTGGGTGGTGCCCGCCAGCTTCCCGACCACCTCGTGCCAGTCGGTGCCCTCGGCCTCGGCCTGCTCCTGGGCGACGGTGACGTAGAGCGACAGCAGCCACATGGCGGTCGCGTTGATCGTCATCGAGGTGTTGGCGGCGCCCAGCGGGATCTGGTCGAACAGGGTGCGCATGTCGCCGATGTGGCTGACCGGCACGCCGACCTTGCCGACCTCGCCCTTGGCCAGCTCGTGGTCGGGGTCGTAGCCGGTCTGGGTGGGCAGGTCGAAGGCGACCGACAGCCCGGTCTGGCCCTTGGCCAGGTTCCGCCGGTACAGCTCGTTCGACTTCGCCGCGGACGAGTGGCCGGCGTAGGTCCGCATGACCCACGGGCGGTCGCGCTCTCCATCAGTGGGGTACGGCACCGGTTAACCTCCGTTAATCCGTCCTTTTCGCAAAGGGTACTGGTGAGTAACACGATCCGCCCCCGTGCCATTGCTCACAAGGTCCCCTGCCCCGCTGCCCGGGGGCCCCGGCGCGCGAGAATGGCGGCATGGACCTGCCCGCGCCGTACCTGCTGCTGGTGGCCCTGCTGGTCGTCGGCGGACTCGGGCTGGTGCTGCGCTGGGCGTTCGCCGGGGACGCCCGCAAGGACTACGGGCTGCTCAAAGAGATCGCCAAGGTGCCCAGCCGGACCGCGGCGGCCTTCGTCGAGGAGCGGCTGAGCCAGGCCGGGGTGCGGGCCACGACCGTGCCCGCCGAGGACGGCGAGGGGCTGCGCATCCTGGTCTTCCCCGCCGACGAGCGGGCGGCCATCGCGGCCCTGCTCGACGACGGCACCACCTGACCGCGTCGCCCCCGGGCCGACCGCGAGCCCCTGGACGCAGCGGTGCCCGGCTCCGCGCGGAGCCGGGCACCGGTCTGGCGGGTCGGCGGGGTCAGCGGGTCGGGAAGACCACCCCCGCGGAGGTGCCGCCGCGGCGGGTGGGCTCACCCACGGCGAGGAGCTTGCCGTGGCCGGTGAACTCGATCGCCGCCGCGACGCCGATCTCGGCCTGCGGGGTGAACGTGTGCCCCAGGGCCGTCAGGCCGCCCGCCGCGGAGATGAACGCCGGTTCGGCGGTCGTCGCGGCGGTGTTGCGCTGGCTGGCGCGGGGCGCGGCGAGCGCGTCGGGCAGGGACATGCCCAGGTCGATGCGGTTGACCAGGATCTGCAGGACCGTGGTGATGATGGTCGAGCCGCCCGGGGAGCCCAGGGCGAGCCAGGGGCGGCCGTCCTTGAGCACGATCGTCGGGGACATGCTCGACCGCGGGCGCTTGCCCGCCGCCGGGAGGTTGGGGTCGGGGGCGGCGCCCTGGGTGGGGGCGAAGTTGAAGTCGGTCAGCTCGTTGTTGAGCAGGAAGCCGCGGCCGGGGACCACGATGGCGCTGCCGCCGAGCTGCTCGATGGTGTTGGTGTAGGACACCACGTTGCCCCGGGCGTCGGAGACGACGAAGTGGTTGGTGTGCACCTCGTTGTCCGGGGCGTCCGTGCCCTTGACCGGGGCGCAGGAGCCGGGCGCGGCCGGGTTGCCTGGCGCGGTGGGGGCCGGGATGACCCTGGTCGGGTCGATCAGGCAGGCGCGCGAGGCGGCGAACGCGTCCGACAGCAGCGCCCGCTGCGGGACGTCGACGAACTTCGGGTCGCCGATGTAGCGGCCGCGGTCGGCGAAGGCGAGCTTGCTGGCCTCCAGGTAGCGGTGCAGCGCCTGGGTGCGGTCGAGCTCGCCCAGGTCGGTGGTCTCCAGGATGTTGAGCGCCTCGCCGACGGTGATGCCGCCGCTGGAGGACGGGGCCATGCCGTAGACGTCCAGGCCCCGGTACCGCAGGTGCGTGGGCGCCTGGTCGACCGCCTTGTAGGCCTTGAGGTCGTCGACGGTCATCCGGCCCCTGGGCGGGGTGATGGTGGCGTCCGGCGCCAGCGGCGGGTTCTGCGTGGCGGTGGCGACGTCGCGGCCGACCGCGCCGCCGTAGAAGGCCCTGGTGCCGGTGCGGGCGATCTCGCGGTAGGTGGCGGCGAGGTCCGGGTTGCGCAGGACCGTGCCGACCGCGGGCACCGAACCGCCCGGCAGGAACAGCGCGGCGGAGGAGGTGAACTGCTTGAGCCGGGCCTCGTTGGAGGCGATCTGGCCCTGCAGCGCCGGGGTCAGCGGGTAGCCGCGGTCGGCGACGTCGATGGCCGGGCGCAGGGTGTCGGCCAGGCTGAACCGGCCCCACTTCTTCAGCGCCCGCTCCCAGGTCGCCAGCATCCCGGGCACGCCGACCGACAGGCCGCTGGTGACCGCCGTGGCAAACGGGTACGGCTGGCCGGTGGCCGGGTCGATGAACATCTTCTCGTCGCCCGCGCGCGGTGTGGTCTCGCGCCCGTCGATTGTGGACACCTTGCCGGTGCGGGCGTCGTAGTACACGAAGTAACCGCCGCCGCCGAGACCGGCGACGAACGGGTCGGTGACGCCGAGCGTGGCCGCCACCGCCACCGCCGCGTCGGCCGCGGTGCCGCCGCGGCGCAGCACGGCCAGCCCGGCCTGCGTCGACTCCACCGTGTCGGACACGACCGCGCCGCCGTAGCCGGTGGCCAGCGGCGTCCTGCCCGGCGCGGGGTGGGTGGCCGAAGCCGTGGCCGGGGACAACACGACTCCGGTCGCGGCGACGACCGCTACCGAGAGTGCGCCTATTCGGTGCCGAGCACCCATTGCGGACCTCTTCCCTTCGGGGACCGGGGACAGACCGGGGAACCAGTTCTACCCGGGGTCACCGGCACCTGCCACCGGCGAACAGCCCCAAAGTGTCGGTGCGGACGGGTACCTTTCGGCAAAACGGACAGCGAGGGGTGCGGAGTGCGGCGGTTGGAGTACGTCGGCGGCGGGTCGGAGAAGTTCTGGGAGGGCTCCGCCACCGGCACGGTGGTCACGGTCCGCTGGGGGCGGATCGGCACGAACGGGCAGACCAAGGACAAGGAGTTCGCCACCGCCGAGGCGGCGGGCGCCCACCTGGCCAAGCTGGTCGCGGAGAAGCAGCGCAAGGGCTACGCCGAGGCGGGCGCAGGCACCCCGGCGGGCACCGGCGCGGCGGAGGGAGCCGCGGCGGGCCCCGCCTCCCCGGCGGGGGAACCGGCGCCCTCGGCGGAGCAGCCGACCGTCCACGCGGCACCGGTGCCAGAGGGACAGTCCGACCCGGACACCGCCGCGCCCGCACCGGGTGACGCCGCGGGCACCCCGGCGGAGGACGAGCCGTGGCCGGACGAGGACACCTTCACCCCGCCCGCCTCGGTCCTGCGGCACGCCGTGCCGCGCCGGGGCACCGCGCGCTCCCCCCGCAAGCTCACCCCGAAGGCCACCGACACCGCCCAGGACATCATCGCCAAGCGGCTCGAACCCCTCCACGCGCTGCTCAACCACCCGCAGACCGACGCCGTGCTGCACGACGCGGGCCACGGGCAGCTCACGGGCAAACCGAGCCCGCTCGGCGCCGCCGTCGTGTACGTCGCCGCCCGGTTCGAGTCGCGCTACACCGACCAGTCCAAGTACGCGGTGTTCGCCGACCACTGGCTGGCCGAGTGGGGTCCGGTGTTCGCCGCCGAGGCCGTGCTCCAGCTCACCGCCGTCCAGTTCGGGTCGACGGGCAAGCGGGTGAACTCGCGGAGCACGGGCCGGTTGACGTCGCACGAGACCTCCCTGCGGCATGCCCCCGGCAGCCTGTCCTGGAACTGGCCCGGCGAGGAACTGACCGAGCGGGTCCGGTACGCCCTGGCCACCGCCACCGACGCGGAGTACGCCGCCGCGGTCGAGGTCCTGGCGCGGTGGCGCGACAGCACGGCCCGCCAGGCCGTGGTGTCCTACCTGCTGCCCACCGAGGCGGACTGGCTGGCGGAGGCGCTGGCCACGCCGCCCGCGCGGCACGACGGCGCGCCGCTGCGGCTGCTGGCGAGCGCGGTGGGCACGGTCGAGCAGTTCGAGCTGCTGCGGCCGCACCTGTCGCCGTGGTCGCTGGACCGGTCGCCGCGCACCCTGCCGACCCTGGTCGACACGCTGGGCCCGGCGCTGGTCCCGGCGCTGGACGAGTGGATCACCACCGCGGGCGCGGACCTGAGCCGCACCATGCTGGGCCACCTGGCCGCCTTCCCCACCGAGGAGGCGTTCGCCGTCCTGGTGCGCCGCGCCGGGGACAAGCTGGTGCCGCCGTTCCTGCAGGAGGCCATGCGCCGGTTCCCGCGCCGGGCCACCCGGCAGCTCGCCGAGGCGGTCGCGGCCACCAGGGAGCCGGGGGTGCTGGGCACGCTGCTCAACGCGCACGTGCTGGCCCGGCCGTCGGTGGTCGACGCGGTCGAGGTGTCGGAGAAGGCGCGCGCGGTGCTGGACGGGATCGTCGCGGCGACGGCGGCGCGGGTGCCCGAGGCGGCCCCGGCCGACCTGCCCCCGGTGCTGGCCGACCCGCCGTGGCTGCGCCCGCGCACCCGGACCACGCCGGTCGTGGTCCCCGGGTTGACGCCGCTCGGCCAGCCGGGCATCGCCTGGGCCGAGGGCGAGCAGGAGCAGTGGTCCGACCGGACGGGGCTGTCCTCGCCGTTCTGGCCACCCCTCGACTGGGACAGGGAGTTCGAGGACCAGAAGTCCCGGGACGACGACTGGAAGACGCTGCCGCTGATCGTCGAGGGCCCGTTCGACCGGTCCGAGGCGCTGTTGCGGGCTTGGAAGCCGAAGGCCTACTGGCGATTGGAGTTCTGGGGGCGCTCACTGGCGGCCCGGTTCGGGCTCACCGCGCTCCCCGCCCTGCTCCACGTCGGCGCCACGCAGCCCGCCGCGGTGGTCGACCTGCTGCAACCGTTCACCGGCCCCGAGGTGTCGGCGCTGATGGCCGACTGGGCGAGCAGGCTCAAGTCCGTGCGGCCCCGGGCGCTGGCGTACTTCGCCCGGCACGGGGTCGACGGGGTGCGGTCGCTGGTTCCCGCGGCGCTGGCCAAGGCGGGCCGGGAGCGGACCGCCGCCGAGGTGGCCATCCGCCAGGTCGTCAAGCAGGTGGGCGCGGAGGCGGTGCTGGCGGTGGCCGCGGAGTACGGCGCGGAGGCCGAGCGGGGCATCGCCGCGCTGCTGGCCACCGACCCGCTGACGCTGCTCCCGGCGAAACTGCCGGTGGTCGGCGAGTGGGCCCACCCCGGTCTGCTACCGCAGGTGCTGCTGGCCGACCGCGCGACGGCGCTGCCGCTGTCCGCCGCAGGCGACCTGATCACGATCTTCGCCCTGGGCAAGCCGGGCGAGCCGTACGCCGGGCTCGCCCAGGTGCGCGAGGCGGTGGAGCCGGGCTCGCTGGCCCGGTTCGCCTGGAAGCTGTTCCAGCACTGGCTGGCCGCGGGCGGGTCGTCGAAGGACGGCTGGGTGCTCACCGCGCTGGGCGCGGTGGGCGACGACGAGACGGTGCGCGGGCTGGCCCCGCTGATCCGGGCGTGGCCGGGCGAGGGCGGGCACCAGCGCGCCGTGGCCGGGCTGGACGTGCTCGCCGAGATCGGCACCGACGTGGCGCTGATGCACCTCAACGGCATCGCGAACAAGGTCAAGTTCAAGGGCCTCAAGACGCGCGCCGAGGAGAAGATGATGGCCGTCGCCGACGCCCTCGGGCTCTCCACCGAGCAGCTCGCCGACCGGCTGGTGCCGGACCTGGGCCTCGACGCCGACGGCAGCATGGTCCTCGACTACGGGCCGCGGCGGTTCACCGTCGGCTTCGACGAGCAGCTCAAGCCGTTCGTGGCCGACCCGGACGGCACCCGGCGCAAGGTGCTGCCGAAGCCGGGCGCCAAGGACGACCCCGACCTCGCCCCGCACGCCTACCAGCTTTTCAGCGGCCTCAAGAAGGACGTCAAGACGGTCGCGGCCGACCAGGTGCGCAGGCTGGAGCGGGCCATGGTGGCAGGCCGGAGGTGGTCGGCGGCGGAGTTCACCGAGTTCTTCGCGGGCCACCCGCTGCTCTGGCACCTGGTGCGCAGGCTGGTGTGGGGCCGCTACGAGGACGGCGAGCTGGTCGGGTCGTTCCGGCTGGCCGAGGACCGCACCCTGGCCGACGTCGAGGACAACGCGCTGACCCTGCCCGAGGGCGCCACCGTCGGCGTGGCGCACCCGATGCACCTGGGTGCGGCGCTGGAGCCGTGGGGCGAGCTGTTCGCCGACTACGAGATCCTGCAACCGTTCCCGCAGCTCGGCAGGCAGGTGTTCGAGCTGACCGCCGAGGACCGGGCGGGCACCTCGCTGGAGCGGTTCACCGGGATCGAGGTGCCGGTCGGGCGGGTGCTCGGGCTGGTGCACCGCGGCTGGGAGCGGGGCACGCCGCAGGACGGGGGCGTGGAGCCGTGGATCACCCGGCCGCTGCCCGACGGGCGGGTGCTGGTCGCCGGCCTGGACCCGGGCATCGCCGTGGGCGCGGTCGACATCCTCCCCGAGCAGAAGCTCACCGAGGTGTGGTTGACCGACGACTCCGGCTACTACTGGAGCAACCACCAGAAGCGGCACGCGTTCGCCGACGTCGACCCGGTCGCGGCGTCGGAGTTCCTCGCCGACCTGACCATGCTGACCGCCCGGTGACCCCGGCGGACCGGACGGGAAACCCCATGAGCGACAACGACGACAACACCGGGATCGACAGCACCGGGATCGACACGGCGGACCTGCAGCGCCCGCCCGCCGAGGTGCGCTACGCCGACGAGCTGAACCGGCTGCGCGCCGCCGACACCGGCGCCCGGCCGCCGGGCTGGTGGCTGAGCATGGACGCGGCGCGGCGGTTCATCGTCGGCGACGAGGCGGGCGGGATCAGCCGCAAGTTCGTCGGCGACCCGTCGCTGATCGACCGGTCGCTGGTGACCCTGGCGACCAGCCGCGGCCTGATGCTGGTCGGCGAGCCGGGCACGGCGAAGTCGCTGCTCTCGGAGCTGATCGCGGCGGCGGTCAGCGGGGTGTCCACGCTGACCGTGCAGGGCGGCGCGGCGACCACCGAGGACCAGATCAAGTACTCGTGGAACTACGCGCTGCTGGTGTCGGAGGGCCCGTCGCCGCGGTCGCTGGTGCCCGCGCCGATGCTGCGCGGGATGGCCGAGGGCCGGGTGGTCCGGTTCGAGGAGATCACCCGCTGCCCGCTGGAGGTGCAGGACTCGCTGCTGTCGCTGCTGTCCGAGCGGGTGCTGGCGGTCCCGGAGCTGACCGGCCGCGACGGCATGGTGTTCGCCCGCGACGGCTTCAACGTCATCGCCACGGCCAACACCCGCGACCGGGGCGTCAACGAGATGAGCGCGGCCCTCAAGCGGCGCTTCAACTTCGAGACGGTCTTCCCCATCTCCGACTTCACGACCGAGCTGGCCCTGGTCGAGCAGGAGGCGGGGGCGTTGCTGCGCCGCTCGGGCGTCGAGGCGCCGCAGCGCAGGGACGTGCTGGAGGTGCTGGTGCACGCCTTCCGGGACCTGCGCGGCGGCTCCGGCCGCGGCGGCGAGCGGCTCTCGACGGTGATGAGCACGGCCGAGGCGGTGTCGGTGGCGCACGCGGTGGGGCTGCGCGGGTGGTTCCTGCGCCGCGAGCCGGGCGCCCCGGCGGACATCGTCGCGTGCCTGGCGGGCACCGCGGCCAAGGACGACGCCGAGGACCTGGCCCGGCTGCGCCGCTACCTGGAGCAGCAGGCGCCGCGCCGCTCCGGGGCGGCGTGGTCGGAGCTGCACGGCGCCCGCTACCTGCTGCCCGGCTGATGCCCGCGGAGTTCATCGGCGTGCGCCACCACAGCCCGGCGTGCGCGCGGCTGGTGGCGGCGCGCATCGCCGAGCTGCGCCCGGCGTACGTGCTCATCGAGGGGCCGGTCGACATGAACGACCGGCTCGACGAGCTGCTGCTGGGCCACGAGCTGCCGATCGCGGTGTTCAGCTACCTGCGCGCCGAGGGGGGCACGCGGATGTCGTGGTCCCCGTTCTGCGACCACTCACCGGAGTGGGTGGCGCTGACGGCGGGCCGGGCGGCGGGCGCGGAGGTCCGGTTCATCGACCTGCCCGCCTGGCACAGCGCCTTCGCCGAGCGGGACAACCGGTACTCCGACGGGGCGCTGCGCTACAGCGAGGTGACCGCGCGGCTGTGCCGGGAGTTCGCCGTGGACAACAGCGACACGCTGTGGGACCACATGGTCGAGATCCACGCTGACCTCGGACCGGCCGAGCTGGCCGAGCGGCTGAACACCTACTTCGACGTGCTGCGCGGCGACACCGACATCTCGACCGCCGACAACGACCGGGAGACCTACATGGCCGCCTGGGTGCGCGCGGCGGTGGCCGCGGCTGGTGACCGGCCGGTCCTGGTGATCACCGGTGGGCTGCACCGGCCCGCGCTGATCCCGCTGTCGGCGACCGGTGGGACCGCGTGGCCGGAGGTGCCCACCCCGCCGGTGGGCAGCGAGGGCGACAGCTACCTGGTGCCGTACTCGAACCGGCGGTTGGACGCGTTCCAGGGCTACCAGTCGGGGCTGCCCTCCCCCGGCTACTACGAGCGGCTGTGGGCCGACGGGCCCGCGCGCGCCGCGGAGGGGTTGCTGGAGTCGGTGGCCAAGCGGCTGCGCGACCGCAACCAGCGGGTGTCCACAGCGGACCTGATCGCCGCGCGCACGCAGGCCGGTGGGCTGGCGGCGCTGCGCGGGCACCCGCACCCGGCGCGCACCGACGTGCTCGACGCGCTGGTCTCGGCGCTGGTGTCCGACGGCCTGGAGCAGCGCCTGCCGTGGACCTCCGACGGCACCATCGCGCCGGGGGCGCACCCGGTGGTGGTGCAGATGGTGGCCGCGCTGACCGGTGACCGCGTCGGGCGGCTGCACGACGCCACCCCGGCCCCACCCCTGTTGTCCGCTGTGGACGGTGAGCTGTCGGCGCTGGCCCTCGACCGCGCGGGCCGGGTGACGCTCGACCTGACCGGTGAACGCGACCTGCGGCGCAGCCGGGTGCTGCACCGGCTGCGCGTGCTGGGCATCCCCGGTGTGCGGCGCACGAGCGGGCCGACCGGTGGCGCCGACCCGACCTCGGCCGAGGTGTGGGAGCTGACCGAGACGGACCTGCGGCTGCCCGCGCTGATCGAGGCCGCCGCGTACGGCGCCACCCTGCCCGACGCCGCAGCGGTGCTGATCCGGCGCCGGGTGACCGACCCCGACACCGGGGTCGCCGAGCTGGCCGCGGCGCTCTACGACACCGCGCTGTGCGGGGTGGACGCGCTGGCGTCCGACCTCGGCGAGCGCATCGCCGACCGGGTGGCGACGGCGTCGGACCTGGGCGCGGTCGGCGCGGCGCTGGGCACCGTGCTCGGGCTGTGGCGCCACGACCGGCTGCTGGGCAGCGCGGGCAGCCCGGTGCTGGCCGAGGTGATCGACGCGGCGGCGACCAGGGTGCTGTGGCTGGCCGAGGGCACCCACGGCGGCGCGGGCCCGGCGGACGTGCCCCGGCTGCACGCCCTGGCCGCGCTGCGCGACGCCCTGCGGCACGCCGAACCCGTGGTGGGCGTGCGGCTGGTCGACGTCCTCGGGGTGGCGCAGCGGATCGCCACCCGCGCGGACGTGCCCCCGGACCTGGCGGGCGCCGGGCTGGGGCTGAGCTGGGCGCTCGGTGCCCCCGGCGAGGTGCACGTGCCGACCGCGCCGAACCGGATGGGCGACTGGCTGGCCGGGCTGTTCGCGCTGGCCCGCGAGGAGGTGCTGGCCGACGAGTCGGTGCTGGCCACCCTGGACGGGCACGTCGCCGACCTGGGCGACGACGACTTCCTGGTGGCGCTGCCCGCGCTGCGCCAGGCGTTCGCCTTCTTCCCGCCCGCCGAGCGGGAGACCATCGCGCACGGCCTGCTGGCCCGCCGCGGCCTGCGCCGCTCGGCCCGCGCGCTGCTGCGCACCACCGTCGACCCGGTGCTGGCCGCCGAGGCCGCCGCCCTGGAGTCCCGCGTCGAGGACCTGCTGGTCCGCGAGGGACTGCTGCCGCGGAGCACACCGGAAACCCCGGAGGGGACCCATGACTGAGCCGGACCCCGCCCTGGAGCGCTGGCGGCTCGTGCTCGGCGAGCCCGCGCAGGAGTGCACCCCCGACGGGCTGGGCGCCGAGGCGCGCGCCAGGGACGCGGCGCTGGACTGGCTCTACGGCCGCGACGCCGAACTGGGCAAGCGGGGGGTGCGCGCCGGTGGCAGTGGCGCGTCCGACCTGACCACCCTCGACTGGCTCGACGACATCCACCGGCTGTTCCCCCGGGAGACCATCGAGCGGCTCGAACGCGACGCGGTGGAGCGCTACGAGATCGACGACATCGTCACCGACCCGGAGGTGCTGGCCAGGGTCGAGCCGAACCCGGCGCTGCTGCGGGCGGTGCTGCGCACCAAGCACCTGATGAACCCGCAGGTGCTCGCGCTGGCCAGGCGGATCGTCGAGCAGGTGGTGCGGGAGCTGATGGCGAAGCTGCGCACGGAGGTGCGGATCAGCTTCAGCGGCACCCGGGTCCGCAAGCCCAGCAACACCAGGCTGGCGCGCAACTTCGACTTCCGCGGCACCATCAAGGCCAACCTGATGCACTACCGGCCGGACGAGCGGCGGGTGGCGATCGAGCGGCCCCGGTTCCACTCGCGCTCGCGCAGGCACGTCGAGCAGTGGCAGCTCGTGCTGCTGGTCGACCAGTCCGGCTCGATGGTCGACTCGGTGATCCACTCCGCGGTCACCGCCGCCTGCCTGTGGGGGCTGCCCGGGCTGCGCACGCACCTGGTCGCCTTCGACACCTCGGTGGTCGACCTGACCGCCGACGTCACCGACCCGGTGGAGCTGCTGATGAAGGTGCAGCTCGGCGGCGGCACCGACATCGCCAAGGCGGTGCGGTACGGGGCCGGGCTGATCACCGCGCCGCGCCGGTCGATCGTGGTGCTGATCTCCGACTTCTACGAGGGCGGCGACGAGTCCGCGCTGGTGCGGCAGGTGCGGGAGCTGTGCCAGCAGGGCACGGAGGTGCTGGGCCTGGCCGCGCTCGACGCGGACGCCACCCCCAACTACGACCGGGCCACCGCGCAGCGGCTGGCCGACGTGGGCGCGCACGTGGGCGCGATGACCCCGGGTCAGCTCGCCGAGTTCGTCGCCGAACGGCTCGGCCGGTGAGCCGCGCCGACCTGCTCGCGCTGACCCCGGACGCGCTGGCCGCGCTGGCCAACCGGGGCCTGGTCAAGCGCGCCGCCAAGGACATCGACGCCGGGGTGCTGCCGGAGGTGACCGCCGAGGCCGACGGCACCGTGCGCGGGGTGTTCCCGGACGGTGTCACCTCCGTCCTGCCCCCGGGGGCCGGGCTGGCCGCGGGCACCTGCTCGTGCGCGGCGCCGGGGGTGTGCAGGCACCGGGTGGGGCTGGTCCTCGCCTACCAGCGCACCGCCGCGACAGCCGAGGACACGGCACCGGCCGAGGACACCGCGGCGGAGCCCGAGGCCGTGCCGTGGTCGCCGGGCGCGTTCACCGACGAGGAGCTGGCCGCCGCGTTCAGCGCGCGGACCCTCGCCGCCGCCCGCAAGGCCCTGCGCGCGGGCTACCCGGCGCTGGTCCGGCGCCCGACCGGCGCCACCCCGGCGAGCGTGGAGCTGGCTGCGTGCACCGTGCGCTTCCTCGTCCCCGGCGAACTGGGCTACCTCGACACCGACGCCACCGCGGCCCGCCGCGACGAGTACGCCGTGCTGGCGGTGTGGGCGTTCCGCGCCGCCGACGAACGCGACCCGGCCGCCCCCGAGCAGCGCGTCGACGTCGGCGGCGACCGGGCCGCCGCGGCGGGCTCCGGCCTGGACGCCGCCCTGGCCGTGGTGGACGACGTGCTCCGCGCGGGCGCCACCGGCGCGGGCCCGGTGCTGGCCGCCGCGGTCCGCCGCAACGCAGA
>NZ_JAJCXD010000008.1:0-49942 GCF_021056305.1 Actinokineospora sp. PR83 | reverse complement strand
AGCCGCGCCGGGACCGCTCCCCCGGCTCCGGTGGCGGCCTGCCACACCGGCACCAGGCCCGCCGCGGCCAGCAGCGCGCCCGCGACCCGGCGCGGCACCGGGCCCAGCGCGAGCACGCCCGCGACCCCGGCCAGCGCCAGCACCGCCAGCGGCACGACCGGGGTCAGCGCCTCCGACACCGGCACGTCCGCGCTGGTGGCCGCCCCGGTGCCGGGGACCGTGCCGGTGCTCGTCGACCAGGTCAGGTACGACGAACCCCACAACCCGGCCGCGGACAGCACGAGCAGGCCCACCACCGTCCACAGCAGACGGCGGGGCGGCGGCCGGTCCCCCGCGGGCTCCTCCGGTTCGGTCATGTGTCCGCCGGGGCCCGCACGGTCTCCGCCGCGGCGATGGCGGCGAGCACCGCGCCCGCCTTGTTCACGCACTCGGTGTCCTCGGCGGCCGGGTCGGAGTCGGCCACCACACCCGCCCCGGCCTGCACATACGCCACGCCGTCGCGGATCAGGGCGGTGCGGATGGCGATCGCGGTGTCGCAGTCGCCCGCGAAGTCCAGGTAGCCGACGACACCGCCGTAGAGGCCGCGCCGGGTCGGCTCCAGCTCCTCGATCAGCTCCATCGCCCTCGGCTTCGGCGCCCCGGACAGCGTGCCCGCCGGGAAGCACGCGGCGACGGCGTCGAAGGCGGTCTTCCCCTCGGCCAGCTCACCGGTGACCGTGGAGACGATGTGCATGACGTGGCTGTAGCGCTCCACCCGGAAGAAGTCGACCACCTGCACGGTGCCCGGCGTGCACACCCGGCCCAGGTCGTTGCGGCCCAGGTCGACCAGCATGACGTGCTCGGCGCGCTCCTTGCGGTCGGCGAGCAGGTCCTTCTCCAGGACCACGTCCTCCTCCGGGTCCGCCCCGCGCCAGCGGGTGCCCGCGATGGGGTGCGTGGTCGCCCGGCCGTCGCGCACGGTGACCAGGGCCTCCGGGCTGGAGCCGACGATGCTGAACCCGTCGAGCCGCAGCAGGTACATGTACGGGCTGGGGTTGGACGTGCGCAGCATCCGGTAGACGTCGAGCGGGTCGGCGTCGGTGCTCATCTCGAACCGCTGCGACACCACCACCTGGAACGCCTCGCCCGCGCGGATGGCCTCCTTGGCCTTGCGCACCGCGGCCTGGTAGTCGGCGGGTTCACGCCTGCGCGCGTAGTCCGGGCGGGGCCGCTCGAACACCGCGGCGGTCGACGGCGCCGGGCTCCGCAGCGCCCGGGTCATCGCGTCCAGCCTGGCCACCGCGTCGTCGTAGGCGGCGTCGACCCGCTCGGGCGAGTCGTCCCAGTTCACCGCGTTGGCGATCAGGGTGATGGTGCCCTCGTGGTGGTCGACCGCGGCCAGGTCGGTGGCCAGCAGCATGACCAGCTCGGGCAGCTCCAGGTCGTCCTCGGCGAGGCTGGGCAGCTTCTCCAGCCTGCGCACCGCGTCGTAGCCGATGTAGCCGACCATGCCGCCGGTCAGCGGCGGCAGGTCCGGCAGCGGGTCGGTGTGCAGCAGCCGCACCGTCTCGCGCAGCGCCGCCAGCGGGTCGCCCCCGGTGGGCAGGCCGACCGGCGGGGTGCCGGTCCAGTGCGCCTCACCGCCGGTGGCGGTCAGCGCGGCCGGGCTGCGCACCCCGACGAACGACCAGCGCGACCAAGAGCGGCCGTTCTCCGCCGACTCCAGCAGGAACGTGCCGGGCCGGTCGCCCGCGAGCTTGCGGTACACCGAGACCGGTGTCTCCGCGTCGGCGAGGACCCGCCGCACCACCGGGATGACCCGCCGGTCGGCCGCCAGCGCGTGGAACTGCTCACGACCGGGGCTGACGGCCCCCATCCCCGCGTTCGTCGCGGGTCGGGAAGGGACGCCGATCACACTGACCATGCCGTCATTCTGCCGTGCCCCCGGCGCCACCCCCGGCACCGGGTCGAGGGCATCGGTGACCTGCGCCGACCCGGTTTCGGGCATGATGTCCGGTGATGACCACACCGACCGCCGGGCCACCTGGTCCGCCCGGCCCCGACACCGGGCGCAGGCGGGGCAGGCGCCCCGGCGGCGCCGACACCCGGGCCGCGCTGCTGGCCGCCGCCCGGGAGGTCTTCGCCGAGCAGGGCTACAGCGGGGCCACGGTGCGCGCCATCGCCCGCCGCGCCGGGGTGGACGCGGCCATGGTCAACCACTGGTTCGGCGGCAAGGAATCGCTGTTCGCCGAGGCCGTGCTGCGACTGCCGTTCGAGGTGGAACCGCTGGTCGCGCACCTGCGCAGCGGGCCTGCCGGGCAATTGGGGGCTCGGATGGCGCGGGCGTTCCTGACGAGCTGGGACGCCGAGGGGGGTACCCGGTTCACCGCTTTGGTGCGCAGCGTCGCCACGCACGCGGATGCGGGGAACTCGCTGCGGGACTTCTTCCTGGAGAACCTGTTCGGGCGGATCAGCGACCTGGTGGCCGAGGACGGGCGGGACCTGCGGGCGACGCTGGTGGCGTCGCAGGTGATGGGGCTGGGGATGGTGCGGTACGTGGTGCACTTCGAGCCGCTGGCTTCCGCTGGGGTGGATCGGTTGGTGGCGGCGGTGGGGCCGAACATCCAGCGGTATCTGACTGGGCGGTTGGACTAGGGCTGTTGACAGCGCCGAGATTTGTTTCTGGTGCTCGGGGGCGATCTGCTCAGCCGTGCCGTTGGTTTAAAGCCCGGTCGTTTGTTGTGGGTGCCCGGGTGGGTGAATCCGCTTGGGCGGGGCCCCTACAGCGATCATGTGCCCGGTGTGACCGAGTGGGGCGAAAAGAGTGCCCCACTGCCCAGGCAGGCTTGCACATGATCGCTTCCCCCACCCAAGCAGATCCACCCACCCGGGCTTCTGCGTAGCCGGGCCGCCGGTTGCGTGGGTGGTCGCCTGCTGCGCGCGGTGGGGTTGCGGGTGGCTGGCCGCCAGGCAGGCGGCTGGCGGGTGGTCGGCGGCTGCGCACGGCGGGGTTCCGCGTGGCTGGCCGCCAAGCCAGCGGTTGGCGCGGTGGGCGGCAGGTGTTGAAAACGGGTCCTTGCCGCCGCCCCGGCCCCTGTCTCAGTCGTGGTGGAGCAGGGAGGTGGCGTCGAAGCAGGTGCGGTCGCCGGTGTGGCAGGCGGCGCCCTCCTGCTCGACCAGGACCAGTACCGCGTCGCCGTCGCAGTCGAGGCGGACGTCGTGGACCTTCTGGGTGTGGCCGGAGGTGTCGCCCTTGACCCAGAGCTGTTGGCGGCTCCGGGAGAAGTAGGTGGCGCGGCCGGTGGTGAGGGTGCGGTGCAGGGCCTCGTCGTCCATCCAGGCGACCATCAGGACCTCGCGGGTGTCCCACTGCTGGGCCACCGCGCACACCAGGCCGTCGGCGTTGCGCTTGAGCCGGGCGGCGATCGCCGGGTCCAGGGTGGCGGGCTCGGTCACGGGGTGCTCCTCGCGAAGTGCTCGGTCGACGGGCGGGTCAGCAGCAGGACCACGGCGTAGGCGTGCGCGGCGGCCAGCGCACCGGAGGCGGCGCGCACCCACCCCGGCAGGTCGCCGAGGGCGATCAGCACGTGCACCAGGACGGCGACGGTGGCGTAGCCCAGGGCGACGGCGCGGGCGGCCCGCCACCGCAGCCACAGCGTGGCCACGACCAGGGCCCCGAGCACGCCCAGGATGATCGGGAACCGCACGGCCACCGGGTCCTCGCCGGTGCGGACCAGGGCGACGGCGACGAACAGGGCGGCGGCCCCGGCGAGGATGCCCACTGCCAGCCTGACCTCCAGCGGGCGAGCGGGCGTCACCGGACCACGACCCCCGCGCCGCGCAGGGTGTCCTTGACCTCGCCGATGCGCAGTTGGCCGAAGTGGAAGACGCTGGCGGCCAGCACCGCGTCGGCGCCGCGCTCGACCGCCGGGGCGAAGTGCTCCAGGGCGCCCGCGCCGCCGCTGGCGATGAGCGGGACGTCCACCCTGGCCCGGACCAGTTCGATCAGCGGCAGGTCGAACCCGGCCTTGGTGCCGTCGGCGTCCATGGAGTTGAGCAGGATCTCGCCGACGCCCAGTTCCTGGCCGCGCTCGGCCCACTCGACCGCGTCGATGCCGGTGCCCCGCCTGCCGCCGTGGGTGGTCACCTCGAAACCGGAGGCGGTCGGCTCCGCGCCGTCGGGGACGCGGCGGGCGTCCACGGACAGCACGATGCACTGGGCGCCGTAGCGGTGCGAGGCCTCGCGGAGGAAGTCGGGGCGGGCGATGGCGGCGGTGTTGATGCTCACCTTGTCCGCACCTGCGCGCAGCAGCCGGTCGATGTCGGCGACCTCGCGGACGCCGCCGCCCACGGTGAGCGGGATGAACACCTGCTCGGCGGTGCGGCGGACCACGTCGTAGGTGGTCTCGCGGTCACCGGAGGAGGCGGTGACGTCGAGGAAGGTCAGCTCGTCTGCGCCCTCGGCGTCGTAGGCGGCGGCCAGCGCCACCGGGTCCCCCGCGTCCACCAGGTCGGTGAAGTTGACGCCCTTGACCACCCGACCGGCGTCGACGTCGAGGCAGGGGATGACCCGGACAGCTACTGGCATGCCCGCGAGCCTACGGGGTTGGGGTCACCCGATCGCCGACGACCACGGGCCACGGGCGTGGCGCGGGGTCAGAAGCTGGAGCGGGCCAGGAAGCGGTCCAGGGCGTCGATCAGGGCGGTGGTCTGCTCCAGCAGCCCGCGCACCCGCACCCGCACGTCCTCCATCACCAGGTCGCGGTCCACCAGCGCGGTGGCCCGGTTGCCGGTGCCGCGCCAGCGGCTGCGCGAGCGGCGCTCCAGGGCGACGGCCTTGCGCAGCGCCCCCACCACCGTCCGGCTGCGCTCGACGAGGGCGTCGAGTTCCGGGGCGACGGTGAGCAGGAAGCGGTCCACCGGCAGCGGGACACCGTGCTCGAACACGTCGCGGGAGCGGGCGATCTCGGCGGCGAGTTCCCCGTCCGGGGTCAGCGCGCGCTCGACGGAGTCGATGAGCACGGCGGCGTCGGCGCCCGCGTCGAAGTCGGCGATGGCGGACTCCCACAGCGCGACGCCGCGGCGGAGGGTGCCGACGACCAGGACCGGTCCGCGCTCACCGCGCAGCGCCTGGCGGTCGCCTGCCAGGTCGGCGAGCAGTCGGGACAGCGGCTGAGCGGGCGGCATGGGACCTCCACCTTCTGCGGACGCCGCCACGCTAGCGACCCGCGTTGGTGCCCGACAGGTCCCGACGGGGGAAAACTCACCGGTAGGGGGGTCGGGCACCTGGCCGATCCCCCCGCTGTTGTCGCCTGCCTGGGGATCGTGCCCGGGGTCGGCGCGGGCGGTGGAACGTGACGTTCGTCATCCCGCGCGAATCGGTCATCGGTTTCCCCGGCCGGGCCGCGCCGAGCGAGGGTGTGCAGGTCAGTGCGGGTGCGACGACTGGGCACCACGCCGGTCCGCCGCCACCGAGCGGGCGCGGCGAACCGACCAGTCCTGTGTGGACATCAAGGGTGCCTCGGCGCTGCGCCGTCGGGCGGCCGGATCGGCGCCCGATCAGCCGCTGTCGTCGGGGGCTTTGTCCGCTTAACCTGGGCGAAGAGGGAAGGCGGACCCGATGCGGGTACTCATCGCGCTGCTGATGGTCGTCTTGGGCGCCCCGGTCGCGGCGGCGGCCCCCGCCGCCGCGATCGTCGGCGGCGACACGGTCCTGCTGAACGGCGTGCCCTGCCGGGTGGCGTTCAACGCCAAGACCCCCGCGAACGCGCACCGCGTCATCGTGCTGGGCGCCTGCACCGGGTCCGCGCAGCCGGTGACGGCCGCGGTCCCGCCGCCGGGCTCCACCCCGACCGCGCAGGTGCGCGTCGGCTCCCGCCTGGTCACGGTCACCGGCACGCGGTCGCCCGCCATCGGTTCGTCGGTGTGCGTCAGCAGCCCCACGAGCGGCTACCGCTGCGGCACCGTGCAGGCGGTCAACCAGACGGTGAACTTCCCCGGCGGTGTGATCACCGGCCTCACCCGCACGAACATCTGCTCCGCACCCGGCGACGCGGGCAGCCCGGTGCTCGCGGGAACGCTGGCCGTGGGCGTGCTGCTCGCGGGCTCGGGCAACTGCACCGTCGGCGGGACCTCCTACCACGTGCCGATCAACCAGGTGCTGTCGCAGAACGGGCTCACCCTCTACCTGGGCTGACCCGCGCGGCGGTGGCCCCGGTCCGCGGGCACACGGACCGGGGCCACCACGCTAGGAGACCGGGCCGGAGGCCGAGGTGACCTTCTGCGAACCGCTGACCGTGGCCAGGGACTTGGCGTGCCGCGCCGTGGCGGTCGGGCTGGTGCGGTCGGAGAGGTGGAACCAGTCCACCTGCACGCGCTGCGGGTCGACGTCGACCACCGAGTAGCCGTGGCTGTCGAGTTCGACGTACTTCAGGTGCGGGTTCCCGACGCGCAGCGCGGATTCGGCGAGCACCGAGACCGTGCGCGGGTCGACCTTGAGGATGTCGTCGATGTTGTCGCTGGTGACCGAGGTCGTGACGAACTCGACGGCCGCGCTGTTGCCGTTCCACCAGTAGCTCGACCGGTCGAGCGGCACGTCCGCGCCCCAGGAGGAGTGGATGTCACCGGTGAGGAAGACGGTGTTCTTGACCCGGTTGTCCCTGAGGTGGCCGAGCAGTTCCTGCCGGTCGGCGGTGTAGCCGTCCCAGGCGTCGGAGTTGGCCGCCACGCCGCCGACGGGCAGGCCGATGAGTTCGCCAACCGCCTCCAGGAAGCGGGCCTCCAGGTTGCCCACCGAGATCGGGGTGATCATCACCGAGTTGCCGACCAGCTTCCACTGGGCGTCGGTGCCCGACAGCCCGGACTTGAGCCAGGCCATCTGGGCGTCGCCGGTGATGGTGCGGTCGGGGGCGCCCGGGTCGCCGGAGGACGGGGTGGTCTGCTGCGAGCGGTGGCTGCGCAGGTCCAACATGGACAGTTCGGCCAGCCTGCCCCAGCGGAAGCGGCGGTAGATCTCCCCGCTGGGCCCCTGGCGGACCGGCATCCACTCGAAGTACGCCTGCCGGGCGGCGGCCTTGCGGGTGTTCCAGTCCCCCTCCTCCGGCTGGTGGTTCTCCGCGCCGCCGGACCAGGTGTCGTTGGCGTACTCGTGGTCGTCCCAGGTGATGAACCAGGGCTGGGCCAGGTGCAGCGCGCGCAGGTCGGGGTCGGTCTTGTACTGCGCGTGCCGCTGCCGGTAGTCGGCCAGGGTGGTGATCTCGTTCGCCGGGGAGTGCGGGCGGATGGTCACGCCGCGCGCGGTGTAGCTGCCCGCCCGGTACTCGTAGAGGTAGTCACCGGCGTGCAGGACGCCGTCGAGGTCGGCGCGGGCGGCGAGGTGGCGGTAGGCGGAGAAGTAACCGGCCTGCCAGTTCGAGCAGGACACCAGGCCAAGGCGCAGCTTCGACACGGCGGCGTCGGTCGCCGGGGCGGTGCGGGTGCGGCCCACCTCGGAGGTCGTGCCGTCGAGGGAGAAGCGGTAGAAGTACGCGGTCGCCGGGCTGAGCCCGCCGACGGCGACCTTCACCGTGTGGTCGGTGGCGGGCCCGGTGCGCGCGCTGCCCGAGCGCACCACGGACGCGAACGCGGCGTCGGTGGCCACCTCCCAGCGCACGTCCACCTCGGGCCCCGCCCCGGACCCGGGGGTCGCCTCGGGGGTCGGGGTGACCCGGGTCCAGAGCAGGACGTCGTCCGGGAGCGGGTCACCGGAGGCGACGCCGTGGGCGAACTGCGGCGGGGCGGCAGCGGCGGTGGCCGCCCCGGCCAGCGCGGCCGGGACGAGCAGCGCCCCACCGGCCACGGCGGAGGACTTGAGGAACGCGCGGCGGTCGAACGGCGTGGTGGTCACGCCCCCCAGGGTTACACCGCCAGGCGAGATGTCACACCCCCTGTTCGGCGGAATTCACGGTGAACGCTCCCGGCCGGTTGGTCCCGCCACGTGGCGGGGTCGGCGGTGCGGGACATGCTCTAAGGTCCGCTGCATGGAGCCCCTGGCGGAACTTGGCGACGGCAAGTACCTGCTCGTCCGCACCTTCAAGCGCGACGGCA
Source organism: Actinokineospora sp. PR83 (assembly GCF_021056305.1). Taxonomy (NCBI): domain Bacteria; kingdom Bacillati; phylum Actinomycetota; class Actinomycetes; order Pseudonocardiales; family Pseudonocardiaceae; genus Actinokineospora; species Actinokineospora sp. PR83. Next base: position 41,878 of record NZ_JAJCXD010000008.1, on the reverse strand, counting down.
GCGCGGTCGGCACCCCCGTCTGGGTCCTCCGCGACGGCGACCGGCTGGTCTTCTGGACCGCCGCGGTGGCGGGCAAGGTCAAGCGGATCCGGAACAACCCCCGGGTCGAGGTCGCCGCCTGCGACATCCGCGGCGTCCCGTCCGGTCCTGTGTATCCGGGGACCGCTCGGATTCTGCCTGCGGGTGAGGCTGGGGACAGCCTGGCGAAGATCCGCAAGAAGTACGGCCTGGTCGGGTGGATCACCATGATCGGCAGTCGGCTGCGTCGTGGGGCCGACGGCTCCGCCGCCATCGCTGTGACCCTGGACTAGGGCCGTGGCTGTGTTTTAAGAGCCCGGTCGTTTGTTGGTGGCGCCCGGGTGGGTGGATCTACTTGGGCGGGGCCCCTACGCCGATCATGCGCCCAGTGTGACCGAGTGGGGCTGAAGAGATGCCCCACAGCCCAAGCAGGCTTACACATGATCGGCACCCCCACCCAAGCACATCCACCCACCCGGGCCTCTGCTTAGCCGGGCCGGCGGTTGACGGGGTGGCTGGTTGGCGGCTGCGCGCGGTGGGTTCGGTGTGGCTGGGTTTCGCTGCGCCCGGCGGGTGCGGTGTGGCTGGGTGGCGGCTGTGCCGATGGGCGTTGGGGTGTGGGTGGGCCTAGCGGACTGCGGCGAGGGCCTCGGGCAGGGTGAAGTTGCCGTTGTAGAGGGCCTTGCCCACGATCGCGGCCTCGATGCCCTCGTCGGCGAGGGCGGACAGGGTGCGGAGGTCGTCGAGGCTGGAGACGCCGCCGGAGGCGACGACCGGGGACTTGGTGCGGGCGGCGAACTCGCGCAGCAGGGTGACGTTGGGGCCGGTGAGGGTGCCGTCCTTGCTGACGTCGGTGACGACGTAGCGGGTGCAGCCGTCGCGGTCGAGGCGGTCGAGGGTGTCCCAGAGGGAGCCGCCGTCGGTGGTCCAGCCGCGGGTGGCGACGCGGTACTCGCCGTCGGTGAGGCGGACGTCGAGGCCGATGGCGATGCGGTCGCCGTGCTCGGCGAGGACCCTGGCGCACCACTCGGGGTTCTCCAGGGCGGCGGTGCCGAGGTTGACCCTGGCGCAGCCGGTGGCCAGCGCCGCCGCCAGGGTGGCGTCGTCGCGGATGCCGCCGGAGAGTTCGACCTTGACGTCGAGGCTGCCGACGACCTCGGCGGTGAGGGCGCGGTTGTCGCCCCGGCCGAAGGCGGCGTCGAGGTCGACGAGGTGGATCCACTCGGCGCCGTCGGCCTGCCAGGCGTGGGCGGCGTCGCGCGGGGTGCCGTAGGCGGTTTCGGTGCCCGCCTCGCCCTGGGTCAGGCGGACGGCCTTGCCGTCCACGACGTCCACGGCCGGGAGGAGGTAGAAGCTCACCCGGGCAGCCTAGCCGGCCACCCCCACTCGGCCGCCCGCCCGGGTCACACCGAGGCGGTGAGCCAGTTCTCCAGGAGCTGGGCGCCCGCGTCACCGGACTTCTCCGGGTGGAACTGGGTGGCCGCCAGCGGGCCGTTCTCGGCGGCGGCCACGAACGGGCCGCCGTGGTCGGCCCAGGTGACCAGGGGCGGGATCATCGGGGGCTCGGGGTTCAGCTCCCAGGTGCGGGCGGCGTAGGAGTGCACGAAGTAGAAGCGGGTGTCGGGGTCGAGGCCCGCGAACAGGACCGACTTCTCCGGTGCCCGCACGGTGTTCCACCCCATGTGCGGCACGACCTCCGCCCGCAACCGGTCCACCGTGCCCGGCCACTCCGCGCAGCCGTCGGTCTCCACGCCGTGCTCGATGCCCCGGTCGAACAGGACCTGCATGCCCACGCAGATGCCCAGCACCGGGCGCCCACCGGCCAGCCTGCGGCCGATGATGCGGTCGCCGCGGACCGCGCGGAGACCCTCCATGCAGGCGGCGTACGCGCCGACGCCGGGGACGACCAGGGCGTCGCACTCGACCGCCGCGGTGAAGTCACCGGTGACCTCCACGTCGGCGCCGACGCGGCGCAGGGCGCGTTCGGCGGAGCGGAGGTTGCCTGATCCGTAGTCCAGTACGACGACTCGTGCCACTCCGCCAGCCTAGTCGCCCCTGCGGGTGGCCGCTCCAAACCCTCCGTTATCGAACTGTGATGCCCACCTCGATAAAAGTGCCGCTGACCTGGGTACTCACCCGAAAGCTGTCGGGGCTGGTCGTGTGATGGTGGAGGAAGACGTGCGGACTTCGCTGACCCGGACCCACGGTGGTGGGACCGCCCGCTGGATCATCGCCGCGGCGCTCGTGCTGGCCGCGGTCGTCAACGGTTACCTCGCCGCGAGCGAGGACGTGCTCTGGCCCGTTCCGCTGGCCCTGCTGTGGGTGGGCTTGGCGCTGGCGGTGCTCGCCGCGCAGGCCGGGGGCGACCCGGTGGACGAGCCGGAGCCGATGCCGACCACGGCGCGGGAGGCCTTGGCGCTCACCGCCGAGGAGCCCGCCCGCCGCCGGGTCCTGCACGTCTAGCCCGGCCTACACGCCCAGGAAGCCGCGCACGCTCGCGGCGATGCCCGCCGCGTCGAGGCCGTGGACCGCGTCGTGCTGCTCCGGTGTGCCGTAGGCGCGCAGCTCGCTGTCGCGGCGGGTGCCGAGGCCGAGTTGGCGGTGCGGGAGGTCGCGCAGGGTGGTGGCGACCTCGGCGGCGGAGGTGTCGCGGAGGTAGGGCTCCACCATGACCACGGCGGGTGCCGACGACTCGACTGCCGCGCGCAGACCGGCGCGGTCGAACGGGCGGATCGTGTTCGCGTAGAGCACCGTCACGTCCAGGCCCTCGGTGGCCGCGAGCACCTGGTCGAGGACCGGGCCGACCGCCACGACCACACCCAGGCCGCCGTGGCGCAGCGGGGTGAACCCCGGCGCCACCGGCACCGATGTGGTGTTCTGCCTGGTCGACAGGCGCAGGTAGACCTGGTCGTCGGTGGCGAGGGCGGCGGTCAGCAGCGGGGCGACCTCGTCGCCGTGGCCGGGGACGTGGATGGTCCAGCCGGGGAGGGCGTCGAGCAGGGCCACGTCGGCGGGGGCCTGGTGGGTGCGGCCGGTGGCGGGGTCGTCGTGGGAGGCGCCGATGCTGACCAGCACGGCCCCGACGCCCTGGTGGCCGAGGTCGAGCTTGATCTGCTCGTACGGGCGCTCGACGAGGAACGGCGCGTAGGAGTGGACCACGGGCCGGTGGCCGGTGAGGGCGAGCCCGGCCGCAACGCCGACCATCGCCTGTTCGCGGATGCCGACGTCGACGACCCGGTCCGGGTGGCGGCGCAACTGGTCGGTGAACCGGTCGGCGGAGATGGCGGCGAGGACGAGGGCCACCCGGTCGTCGCGGTCGACGGCGTCGGCGAGGGTGCGGACGAAGGCCTCGCGCATCCCGGTGGCCTGCTGGGTCTGGGCGGTCACGTCAGTTCTCCCTGATCTCGGCGACGACGGCCAGCGGCGCGTCGGGGTGGTCGGTGGTGAGCGCGCGCTCCAGCGCGTCGTGGTCGCGGCCGTCGGCGGTGGCGGTCACCCAGCCCTCGACGGCGAAGCGGGCGGCGATGCCGCCGGGCCAGCCGTGGGTGGCGCTGGCGTTGTCGACCACCACCGCGGTCAGGTTCGCCTGCCCGCGGCGGCCCGCCACCGCGATGGCCTCGTGGTTGCTGCCCTCGTCCAGCTCACCGTCGCCGAGCAGCACGAACACCCGCGGTCCGGACAGCCCGATCGCCTGGCCCAGGGCGATCGGCAGGCCGTGGCCGAGCGAGCCGGAGCCGATCTCCACGCCCGGGATCAGCGTGCGGTCGGGGTGGTAGCCCAGGATCGAGCCGAAGTCGAGCCAACTGTCCAGTGTGGAGGGATTGAGGAAGCCCTTGGCGGCGAGGACGGCGTAGTAGGCCATCGGGCCGTGCCCCTTGGACAGCAGGAAGCGGTCGCGGTCGGGGGCGTCGGGGCGGGCCGGGTCGACGCGCAGGACCCGGTCGTAGAGGACCCACAGCACGTCGAGGGTGGAAGTGGCGGCGAGGTGGTGCTTCTCGTCGCCGAGCAGGCGGTCGTAGAGGGCGGGCAGTTCCGCGTGGGTGGTCATGGGACGACTGTGCGACCTCCAGTGCGCTGGAGGTCAACTCGGTCGCGCGGAATGCCGCCGATGTGGTGCACTCGGCGCCGAGATGGACGACAAGCAGGTGATCCGGCGGTCCAAGCGGCTGTCGAAGGTGCTCCGGCACGACCCGGCGAGCGCCGGGCTGACCTTGGACGAGGCGGGCTGGGTCCCCGTCGCCGACGTGCTGGCCGCCCTGGGCCTGGACCGGGCGGCGCTGGAGGAGGTGGTGGCGCGCAACGACAAGCGCCGCTTCGCCTTCGACGGGACCGGCACCCGCATCCGCGCCAGCCAGGGCCACAGCGTCCCGGTCGACCTCGGCCTTCCCCCGCTCGACCCGCCCGCGGTGCTCTTCCACGGCACGGTCGCGGCGGCCCTGGGGTCGATCGCCGCCGAGGGGCTGCGGCCGATGGACCGGCGGCACGTGCACCTTTCGGCGACCGAGGACACGGCGCTGGCGGTCGGGGCGCGGCGCGGCAAGCCGGTGGTGCTGGTGGTGCGCGCCGCGGCGATGGCCGCCGACGGGCACGTTTTCCACCGCAGCGAGAACGGGGTGTGGCTCACCGCCGGGGTGCCGCCGCGGTACTTCGACCTACCTGGAGGTCGCGGGTAGGCTCGGTGGGGTGTCCAAGCTCCCCGACGTGCTGACCATCGGCGAGGTCGCCGACCGCAGTGGCGTACCGCACACCGCGCTGCGCTTCTACGAGGAACGCAGGCTGATCCACTCGGTGCGCACCGCGGGCAACCAGCGGCGCTACCCCCGCGCGGTCCTGCGGCGGCTGGCGTTCATCCGCACGGCGCAGCGGGTGGGCCTGAGCCTGGAGGAGATCCGCGACGCCCTGGCCACCCTCCCCGACCAGCGGACCCCGACCAAGTCGGACTGGCACCGGCTGTCGAAGACCTGGCGCGGCGAGCTGAACGCCCGGATCGATTCGCTGCAGCGGCTGCGCGACAACCTCGACACCTGCATCGGGTGCGGGTGCCTGTCGTTGAAGTCCTGCCTGCTGGCGAACACCGACGACCGGTTGGCGCAGTTCGGCCCCGGGGCGCCGAAGTTGAAGGCGCGCACCGAGGGCGGGATCGGCTGACCCGCCCGGGTCAGCCGGAGACGTACCAGGCGACGGCACCCCCCGCCGCGACCAAGGCGAGCAGGCCCAGGACGACGGCGGCGACCTTGGCGGTCTTGTACGTGGAGTAGACGCCGCCGACGAGGATGCCCGCGAGGGCGATCAGGGCGATGACCACGACTTCCTTGGGCACTGTGCGCGCTCCGCTCTCGATCGGGGGTGGCGCGTCGAACCCTAAAGCATGTCCTCAAAGCAGGCCGGCCACCCCAAACCCTCCGGCCCGGCGAGCCACCGCCAGGTGGGTGGGTGGATGCCAGCCCCCACAAACCGGCGGCCCGGCCACCAGCTACCCCGGAACCCCACCGGCGCAGCAACAACAACCGACCACCCCGAAAACCGGCGGCCCGGCGACCGACTGCCCGGGTGGGTGGATGTGTTTGGCCGGGGGTGGCGATCATGTGACAGCCTGCCTGGGCGGTGGGGCATCTTTTCAGCCCCACCCGGTCACACTGGGCCCATGATCGCCGTAGGGGCCCCGGCCAAACACATCCACCCAGCCGGGCGCACCCACAAAACCCGACTTTGCAGACCACAGGCACGGCCAAACACCCCAATGAAGATCCCGGGCTCGGCGGCACAGGCCCTAGAGCACGCCCTTGGTGGAGGGGATGCCGCCGACCCGGGGGTCCGGCTCGGTGGCGGCGCGCAGGGCCCTGGCGAAGGCCTTGTACTCGGCCTCGGTGATGTGGTGCGGGTCCCGGCCGTGCACGACGCGCAGGTGCAGGGCGACCTGGGCGTGGAAGGCGATGGACTCGAAGACGTGGCGGTTGAGGACCGTGGGGTAGTTGCCGCCGACCGTGAAGCCGACCATGACCTCCGGTTCGCCCGTGTGCACGCAGTAGGGCCTGCCGGAGACGTCGACGGCGGCGTGGGCGAGGGTCTCGTCCATCGGGATCCAGCAGTCGCCGAAGCGGCGGATGCCCTTCTTGTCGCCCAGGGCCTCGCGGAGGGCCTGGCCCAGGACGATCGCGGTGTCCTCGACCGTGTGGTGGGCGTCGATCTCGATGTCGCCGGTGGCGCGGACCGTCAGGTCGAAGGAGCCGTGGGTGCCGAAGGCGGTGAGCATGTGGTCGAAGAAGGGGACGCCGGTGCTGACCTCCACCTTGCCCGAGCCGTCGAGGTCGATCTCGACGAGCACCGAGGACTCGCGGGTGCTGCGCTCGACGCGGCCGACGCGGTTGGTCATCACACGATCTCCTTGCTGGCGGACAGGAAGGCGTCGTTCTCCTCCGGGGTGCCCACGGTGACCCGCAGGTGCCCGGGGATGCCGACGTCCCGGATCAGGACCCCGCGGTCCAAGTAGGACTGCCAGGCGGCGGCCGGGTCGTCGAAGTGTCCGAAGAGGATGAAGTTGGCGTCGCTGGGGACGACCTCGGCGCCGAGGCCGCGCAGGGCGTGCGCCACGCGGTCGCGTTCGGCGGCGAGCCGGTGCACCGAGGCCAGCGTGCCCTCGGCGTGCCGCAGCGCCGCGCGGGCGGCGGCCTGGGTCAGCGACGACAGGTGGTAGGGCAGGCGCACCAGCAGCAGGGCGTCGACCACGGCCGGGGCGGCGGCGAGGTAGCCCAGCCGCCCGCCCGCGAACGCGAACGCCTTGCTCATGGTGCGGCTGACGATCACCCGGGTGGGGAACTCCTCGATCAGGTGCACCGCGCTGTCCTGCGGGGAGAACTCCGCGTACGCCTCGTCGACCACGACGACGCCCGGGGCGGCCTCGACCAGCGCGCGCAGGTCGGGCAGCGGGATGGACTGGCCGGTGGGGTTGTTCGGGCTGGTCACGAAGACCACGTCCGGCGCGCGCTCGGCGAGCACTGCCACCGCGGCGGCCACGTCGAGGGAGAAGTCGGGGCGGCGCGGGGTGGGGGCCCACTCGGTGCGGGTGCCCGCGGCGATGATCGGGTGCATCGAGTACGACGGCTCGAAGCCCAGCGCCGAGCGCCCCGGGCCGCCGAAGGCCTGGAGGACCTGCTGGAGGATCTCATTGGACCCGTTGGCGGCCCACAGGTTCGCCGTGGACAGCCCGAGCCCGGTGGCCGAGGACAGGTAGGCGGCGAGGTCGGTGCGCAGGGCGACCGCGTCGCGGTCCGGGTAGCGGTGCAGGGTCGCGGCGACCTCGGCGGTGGCCGCGGTGATGTCGGCGACCAGCTCCGGCGGCGGCGGGTACGGGTTCTCGTTGGTGTTGAGCTGGTACGGCACGTCGAGCTGCGGGGCCCCGTACGGGGACCGGCCGCGCAGGTCCGCGCCCAGCGGCAGGTCGGACAGCTCCGCGCGGGAGCCCGGGGCGCTCACGCCCCGTCCCGGAAGCGGGCGGTGACGGCCTGGCCGTGCGCGGGCAGGTCCTCGGCCTCGGCGAGGGCGACGACGTGCCCGGACACCTCGCGCAGCGCGTCCTCGGTGTAGTCCACGACGTGGATGCCGCGCAGGAACGTCTGCACCGACAGCCCCGAGGAGTGCCGGGCGCAGCCACCGGTGGGCAGCACGTGGTTGGAGCCCGCGCAGTAGTCGCCCAGCGACACCGGGGACCAGGCGCCGACGAAGACCGCGCCCGCGTTGCGCACCCGGGCCGCGACGGCGCGCGCGTCGGCGGTCTGGATCTCCAGGTGCTCGGCGGCGTAGGCGTCGACGACCCGCAGCCCGTCCTCGACGGTGGCCACCAGCACGGTGCCGGACTGGGCCCCGGTCAGCGCGGTGGTGATCCGCTCGGCGTGCCGGGTGGCCTTGACCTGGCGCTCCAGCTCGGCGTCGACCTCGTCGGCCAGGGCGACCGAGGTGGTGACCAGGATGCTGGCGGCCAGCGGGTCGTGCTCGGCCTGGCTGATCAGGTCGGCGGCGACGTGCACCGGGTCGGCGGTCTCGTCGGCGAGGATGGCGATCTCGGTGGGGCCGGCCTCGGCGTCGATGCCGATCAGGCCGCGCAGCAGCCGCTTGGCCGCGGCGACGTAGATGTTGCCCGGCCCGGTGACCAGGTCGGCCGGGGCCAGCTCGGTGCCGTCGGTGTCGGTGCCGCCGTAGGCCAGCAGCGCCTGGGCCTGCGCACCGCCGACCGCCCACACCTCCTCGACGCCGAGCAGCGCGGCGGCGGCCAGGATCGTCGGGTGCGGCAGGCCGTCGAACGCGGCCTGCGGCGGCGAGCACACCACCAGCGACTCCACCCCCGCGGCCTGCGCCGGGACGACGTTCATGACCACGCTCGACGGGTACACCGCGAGCCCGCCGGGCACGTACAGCCCGACCCTGGAGACCGGCACCCAGCGCTCGGTGACGGTGCCGCCGGGCACGACCTGGGTGGTCTTGTCGACGCGCACCTGGTCGGCGTGCACCAGGCGGGCGCGGGAGATCGACTCCTCCAGCGCGGCCCGCACCGCCGGGTCCAGCCCGGCCAGCGCGGACGCCAGCGCCGCGGCGGGCACCCGGACGGTCTGCGGGCGCACGCCGTCGAAGCGCTCGGTCAGCTCCAGCGCCGCGTCGACCCCGCGGGCGCGCACGTCCTCGACGATGGGTCGCACCTGATGCAGTGCCGCGTCCACGTCGACCTCGGCCCGTGGCAGCGTGGTGCGCAGCTCGGCGGCGGACGGGACGGCGGAGCGCAGGTCGGTACGCGAGAGCATGGGGTCCTTCCGGAGTTCGGCGAACCCCACCAGGGTAAGGCGTCGGGCCGGGTGGCTCAGCGCGCGGTGCCCCAGCTCACCGGATGGTGCGCACCGCGGCCACCGCCGTGTCCAACTGCGACCGCGCGACGAAGTAGTGCGGCGAGGCCCGCACCACCTGCTCCAGCCCGCGCCGGGTCATGTCCAGCCGGGTGGAGGACCGGCCGCTGACCGTCACGGTGATGCCCTGCCCGCGCAGCGCGTCGCGCACGGCCTCCGCCGCGACCCCCTCGACGGTGAAGGTGACGATGCCGCAGCGCCGCGTGCCCTGGTCCCGCACCTCGACCCCGGGCAGCGCCGACAGCCCCGCCCGCAGGTGCTCGGCGCGGGCGCCCACGGCGGCGGCGACGGTGTCCAGCCCGAGGTCGAGGGCGTAGCGGGCGGCGGCGATCAGGCCGAGCCGGTCGGCGATCGAGCACTCCCACAGCTCGAACACCCGCGCGTCCCGGCGCAGCTCGATCTCCCCCGGCGCCACCCACGAGCCGCTGTGCAGGTCGACCAGGCGGGGGCTCAGCCGCTCCCGGACGTGCGCGGGGACGACGAGCACACCGGTGCCGCGCGGGCCGCGCAGCCACTTGCGCCCGGTGCCGCTGAGCAGGTCGACGCCCAGCGCGCCGACGTCCAGCGGGAGCTGGCCGAGGGACTGGCAGGCGTCGAGGAGGACCAGGGCGCCCACGGCGTGCGCGGCGTCGGCGACCTCGCGGACCGGGTTGACCAGGCCGCCGTTGGTGGGCACGTGGACCAGGGAGACCAGCTTGACCCGCTCGTCGAGCAGCCGGGTCAGCGCGTCGAGGTCCACGGCGCCGTCCGGGCCCGACGGCACCGGCTCGACGGTCGCACCCGCCTTCGCGGCGAGGTTGAGCAGCGGCACGGCGTTGCCCGCGTACTCGGCTTCGGTGACCAGGACCCGGTCGCCCGCGGCCAGCGGGATGGCGTCGACGGCGGCGAGCCAGGAGCGGGTGGCGCTGTCGGTGAACGCGATCTCGTCGGGTGCGCAGCCCAGGAGTTCGGCGAACACGGCGTAGCCCTCGGCCAGGTCGTCGGCGCGCTCGGCCGCGGCCCGGTAGCCGCCGACCTCGGCTTCGCGCCGCAGGTGCCCGACAACGGTGTCGAGTACCGGGGTCGGCGGCAGCGAGGAGCCCGCGCTGTCGAGGAACACCTGGTCGCGGGCGCCGGGCGTGTCGGCGAAGACCCGCGCGGCGTCCCAGTCCCCGGGGTCGAGCGTGGTCAGCGCGGTGTCCAGGTCGACAGGTTCCACCATGGCCCCCAGGTGTGGTCGGTGCCGGTCGTGTCGACGACCGGCCGGTAGCCGTTCCAGTTCTCGCGCAGCACGTAGGTGTGGTCGACCGCGGCGAGCACCACCATGGTCGGTGCGGCGGCGTAGCCGCGTTGCAGTGCGCGGAACGCGACCGCGCGCTGCGCCGGGTCGGTGGTGGCCCGCTCCGCGTCGAGGGCGGCGGCGACCGCGCCGCCACCGGGGTGCAGCAGCGGGTACAGCGCCCGGTCCGGGTCGAACGGGTCGCCGAAGGCGATCAGCCGCGGCGTGGCCGGGCCGGTGGTGGCGTCGGCGGGCTTGGGCGTGACCTTGACGCCGACGGCGGCGGCGGACTTGGCGAAGGCCGTGGCCAGGTCGCGCGAAACGAGGTCGGTCGCCGGGTAGGCCAGGTCGAACGCGGCCACCGCGCCGCCCCGGGTGCGCACCCCGTCGGCCCCGGGCACCCAGCCCGCCGCCAGCAGCACCTCGGCCGCCTTGGCGGTGTTGCGCTCGAAGGCAGCGGCGGGTTCGACGAACTCGGCGGCCACCTCGGGCACCGGCTGCGACGCGGCGGTCCCCTTGCCCGCCAGGGCGTCCCGGACGAGCGCGTCCCGGTCGACGGCGAGGTTGAGCGCGAGCAGGACGGCCGGGTCGGCGGCGGTCGAGCCCGCGGGGGCCGAGACGGCGCGCAGGTCGGCGCTGCTGTGCTCGACCACGGCCAGGCCGTCGGTCCTGGCGAACCCCCCGGCCAGCGACGGCGGCAGCGCGGCGCCGTCGAGCCTGCCCTCGCGCATCCGCCGGGCGCGGGTCTCGTCGTCGGGCAGGAACTCCAGGGTCACCCTGGTGATCTCCGGCGGCCCGGCGAAGTACGCCTGGTTCGCCTTCAGCTCCAGCGACACACCCCGGGTCCAGCTCACGACCTGGTAGGGCCCGGTGCCCACGGGCGGGTCGGACGGCGGCCCGTCGGACTTCACGCCCAGGGTCAGCAACTCCGGGAACTCCGCCCAGGGGGCGTTGAGGTCGAACCGCACCGAGGTCTTGTCGACCGCCTGCACCCCGGACAGCATCCAGAACCGCCCGCGCAGCGGGGCGTCGGCGGCCAGCACCGACCGGTAGGTCGCCACCACGTCCTCGGCGTCGAAGGCGCTGCCGTCGGTGAAGCTGACGTCGGTGCGCAGTGCCACGGTCCACGAGCGGCCGTCCGGGGCGGGGGTGGGCAGGCCGGTGGCCAGCGCGGGCCGCAGTGCGCCGCCGGGCGCGTGCTCCACCAGCCCGTCGAAGACCTGCGCGGAACCGAACGGCGCGTACCCGGCCACCGGGTCCAGCGTGGCGGGCTCGGCGGCGACCCCGAGCACCAGCGAACTGCCGTCCGGGTCCCCCGAGGCGGGCGGTGTGGGGTCGGCGGTGCAGGCGGGGACCAGGAGGACACTGGCGAACACCACCGCGACCGGACCGCGGCGGGAGGACAGGAACGGCACGGGACCCGAGGGTAGTCGGGTCCCCGGCGGCAGGAGGTTGCGGAGTGCGCGCGGCGCTGTGTCAGATCACCTCGACCCCGGACCCGGCGGCGAACCTGGCGGCGGTCCGCTCCGGGGTCGCCGCGGCGGCGCGGGCGGGGGCCTCGCTGGTGCTGTTCCCGGAGGCCACCCAGTGCTGCTTCGGCGTCCCGCTGGGCCCGGTCGCCGAACCCCTGGACGGGCCCTGGGCCTCTGCGGTGCGCGAGGTCGCCGACGAGCACGGCGTGGTGGTGGTCGCGGGCATGTTCACCCCGGCCGAGGACGGTCGGGTGTTCAACACCCTCCTGGTCACCGGCCGCGGCGAGCACCGCGGCTACGACAAGATCCACCTCTTCGACGCGTTCGGCTTCGCCGAGTCCCGCACGGTCGCCCCGGGTTCGGAGCTGGTCACGGTGACCGTCGACGACCTGACCTTCGGCCTCACCACCTGCTACGACGTCCGGTTCCCCGAGCTGTACCGGGCACTGGCCGCGGAGGGCGCGGCGGCGCTGCTGGTGGCGGCGTCGTGGGGGGCGGGCGAGGGCAAGCGGGAGCAGTGGGAACTCCTGGTCCGCGCCCGCGCCCTGGACGCCACGGCGTGGGTGCTGGCCTGCGGCCAGGCCGACCCCGGCGTCCCGAGCACGGCCCCGACCGGCATCGGCCACAGCCTGGTCGCGACCCCGACCGGCGCGGTCGCGGCCTCGCTGGGCCCGGACCCGGACCTGCTGGTGGTGGACATCGACCGGGAGGCGGTGACCAGGACCCGCGAGGCGATCCCGGTGCTCGCCAACCGCCGCTTGCCCTGATCCCCGGCGGCGGGCGGGGGCGACCGGGCACGATCACCCCATGTTCGGCGTGAATTTCCGGGACGAGGTCTGGTGGGGGGTCGCACTCCTCGTCATGGCACCGCTGGCGGTGCTCGCGGGCGACCTCGCCGACGATCCGGGGGCCGGTCTCGCGACCGCCCTGTCCGCCTTCGCCCTCGGCGTGGTCGACGTCGTCAGCGGTGTGGTCCGGGGGTCCAGGAGGGCGGCCCTGGTGCGCGCGCGAGCGGACCAGACCCCCGCACGGGCCGCCCGGTCACTGGTGCGGGCGAACCGCCTGCTGGCCGCCGTGGTGGCCGAGGAATCCCGTGCCCTGGACCGGCTCCTCGGCGAGCACGGGAACTTCCCCGAACCGGCGCTGCGCCGCGGGGACGGGGAACCGCTGCCCCTCTCGGAACTCGCCGGGTACTACGACTCCCTGCCGGGCGGCAGGCTCGTCGTCACGGGCGCGGCCGGGTCGGGGAAGACGGTCGCGGCGACGCGGCTGGTGCTCGACCTCGCCGCGATGGCGCCGGAGCGGGCCCGGTTCCAGGTCCCGGTGCGGCTGAGCCTGTCGTCCTTCACCGGCCGGGTGCGCGGCCACGGCGTCCTGGGGTGGATCGCCGAGCACCTGGCGAACGCGTACCGGGTGCCGGTCGCGGTCGGGCTGGAACTGCTCTGGCACGGCTGGGTCCTGCCGGTGCTGGACGGTCTGGACGAACTGGAGCCCGCCCGGGCGCGGCGGGTCGCGACCGTGCTCACCGGGGCCACCGGGCTGGGCGGTTCCCGGCTCGTGCTGGTCTGCCGGACGGCCGACCCTCTGGGTGACACCCCGACCGTCGAGGTGCTGCCGCTGGAGGTCGAGCAGGTCGCGGGCTGGCTCGAAGACCGCTTCCCCGACGCGGCGGTGCGGGAGCGCTGGGCGCCGGTGATCACCGGGATTCGCGCGGACCCGCGGGGGGAACTGGCGGAGGTGCTGACCTCACCGCTGCGGCTGCACCTCGCGGCCACCGTGCACGGGCTGCCGGAGCCCCCCGGGGCAACGGATTCCGGCACCCCGGAAGAACGGCTGCTGTCCGGGCTGGTGGCGGCGGTCGTCGCCGCGCACCCCGCCCGGGGCGGCAGGCGCCTGGATCCCGGGCGGGTCCGCCGCTGGCTGTCCACCCTGGGCCAGACCCCGACCATCGACTTGGTGGCGTTGCGACCGACCGCACCGGACCGGCTCGTCGCGGTGCTCGCCGCGCTGGCCGTCGGCGCAGCGGTGTTCGCCTCGACGGTCGTGGCCGGGCTGCTGGTGTCGGGTGGCCCCGCCGTCCCCTGGTCCGCCGCCGCGGTCGGGGTGGTGGGGGCGGCGGTGAACCTGGCGGCGGGGCGCCCCCGCCCGGTGCGGGTCTCGACGCTCGGTCAGCGCCGCGGCGGCGACTGGTGGGCGGCGGGGCTCGGTGCGGGGGTGGCGGTGTCGGCCTTTGTCCTCAGCCTCGCGAGCACCCCGTCCGGGTTCGGCGACCTGCTGGGCCGGGTGCTGCTGAGCGGCGCGGGCGGTGTCCTCGCGACCTGGGTCGTCTTCGGCACCGGGCAGCGCCGGGGGGTGGACCGGCCGAGCGCCGTGCTGCGCCGGGTCCTGGGCGACGACCTGTCCCGGTTCGCGGTGCCCGTGGTCCTGATCGGTTCGGCGGCGGCCTGCGTTGCCACCGGCGAGCCGGAACCGGTCGTCGGGCTGCTGCTCTCGCCCGTGGTCGGGCTGCTCCTCGGCGCTCCCCTCGGATTCCTGGTGGGGTTCGCGCCTTCGCCGCTGCCGCGGTACTGGGTGGCGGTCGGGCTGGCCCGGCGCGCGGACCGGCTGCCGCCGCGGCCGGGGCGGTTCCTGGACTGGGCGCAGGGGGCGGGACTGGTGCGGTTGACCGGGGACCGGGCCGAGTTCCGGCACGAACGGGTCCGCGCGCACCTGCTCCGGGTCAGCGCCGACGGGCGATGACGCGGGCGCCCTTCGACGGGATCAGCGTGATGTTGCGCGACTTGGGCGGCTCCGGCGGGCCCACCGGCTCCAGGTCGTAGCGGGTCAGGATCGCGCGCAGGACCACCACCGCCTCCTGCAGCGAGAACCCCGCGCCCAGGCAGCGGCGGACGCCACCGCCGAACGGGATCCACGTGCCCGATTCCGGGGAGGTGCCGAGGAACCGCTCGGGGCGGAACTCGTCCGGGTCGTCGAAGTGGTTCGGGTCGCGCTGCACCAGGCCGATGCTGGGCGAGACGATGGTGCCCCTCGGCAGGCGGTGGCCCGCGATCACCGTGGGCTCGGTGAGGCGGCGGGCGACGCTGTAGATGATGGGGCGCAGGCGCATGGCCTCCTTGGCCACCGCCTGGAGGTAGTCGTCGTCGCCGGTGTCGGCGGCCCGCTGGGCGGCGCGCAGGACCTCGGGGCGGCGGGAGAGTTCGTGCAGGGACCACGCCAGGGCGGTGGCGGTGGTCTCGTGGCCCGCGAGCAGCAGCGTCATCATGTGGTCGCGGAGTTCGACCGCGCGGGCGTCCGGGTCGGCGGCGAGCAGGCGGGAGAGCACGTCGTCGCGGGTGGCGAGGTCGGGGTGGCCCCTGCGCTCGGCGATCTCCTCGTAGAGCAGGGCGTCGACGGCGGCGATGTTCTCGGCGTTGCGCTTCCACGGCCACAGGCCGCCGAGCTTCGGGAAGGTCCAGCCGAGGACCGCGATCGGGCCGATGTCGGTCACCTTGTTGATCAGCGGGCGCAGCTTCGCCAGGCGCTCGCCCTCGGCCATGCCGAACACGACCCGGAGGATGATCTCCAGGGTCACCTCGTTCATGGTGCGGTGCGTGGCGAACGGCTTGCCCACCGGCCACTTCTCTGCCGCCGCCGTCGCCAGCCCCTCCATCATCCCGCCGTAGCCGCGCAGGGCGGCCCCGTTGAACGCGGGCATCAAGCGCTTGCGCGCGGACAGGTGCGCGGCCTCGTCGAGGATGAGGACCGACTCGTGCCCCATGACCGGTGCCAGGATCGCGTTGCCCTCCCCGGCGTGGAACACCGAGGGCGACCCGGCGAAGACCTCCCGGATGTCCTCCGGGCGGGTCACCGCGACCACGGTGCGCCCGGCGGCGAGGCGGACGGTGTAGGTGTGGCCGTAGCGCGCCTGCCAGCGCGGGGAGAAGCGGGCTCGGGAGCGCATGAACAGCACCGTCTGCACCACCCGTGGCAGCCGGGGGCCGTCCGGGAGGGTGTCGCTGACGTGGCTGTCGACTTCGGCCGAACTCATCGGACCTCCCGCTGGTCTGCTCCCCGGATTTATACATCCGTATAGATGGACGGGGCAACTACCCTGCACGGGTGGGACATCGGGAACTGCTGCTCGAAGCCGCCCGGCGGCTGCTGGAGGACAAGGGCTACGCGCACATCACCGCGCGCGACCTGGTGGCCGCCTCCGGCACCAACCTGGCCTCGATCGGCTACCACTTCGGCTCCAAGAACGGCCTGCTCAACGCCGCCCTCGGCGACGTGTTCGAGGAGTGGACCGACGCCCTCGCCGAGGTCGCCCTGGCCGACCCGCACGCCTCCCCGCTGCAACGCGCGCACCTCACCTGGGCGACGGTGCTGCGGCACCTGGCCGACAAGCGCGCACTGCTGCTGAGCTTCGTCGAGGCCCTCGCCCAGGCCGAACGCGACCCGGCCCTGCGCGAGCAACTCGCCGAGGTGCAGAACCGCACCCGCACCCGAGTGGCCGAGATCGTCGCCACCTCCTACGGCGACGCCGACGTCCACGCCGACGACCCCCGCTGCACAGCGGTGGCGGGCTTCATCCTCGCCGTCTGCGACGGGCTCGCGCTGCAGTGGCTGCTCGACCCCCAACGCTCCCCCCGCCCGGAGCACCTCCTGGCGGGCCTGAACGACCTGGTCGCCCGCTCCCAGAACTGACCCCCGACACCAGGCCCGCCCCCAGCCACCCCCCACCACCGCAGCCACCCCCCATCCGGAACCCCACCGGGCGCAGCCGCCGACCACCCGCCAGCCGCCTGCCTGGCGGCCAGCCACCCGCAACCCCACCGCGCGCAGCAGGCGACCACCCCGAAAACCGCCGGCCCGGCTACGGACATGCCCGGGTGGGTGGATCTGCTTGGGTGGGGGAAGCGATCATGTGCAAGCCTGCCTGGGCAGTGGGGCACTCTTTTCGCCCCACTCGGTCACACCGGGCACATGATCGCTGTAGGGGCCCCGCCCAAGCAGATCCACCCACCCGGGCACGCCCCGAAATCCCGGGCCCTTAACCAAAGACACGGCCTAACGCAGGTCCATGCCCAGGTCGAGCGCGGGCGAGGAGTGCGTCAGCGCCCCGACCGCCAGGTAGTCCACGCCGGTCTCGGCGTAGGCCCTGGCCACCTCAAGCGTCAGCCCACCGGAGGCCTCCAAACGCGTACCGGTGCCTGCCGCCCGGCGCACCGCCTCGGCGCAGTCGGCGACGGTGAAGTTGTCCAGCAGCACCAGTTCCGCGTTCTCCGCCAACGCCTCGTCGAGCTGGGCCAGCGTGTCCACCTCGACCTCACAGGGCAATTCCGGAGCGTGCGCACGAACCGCCGCGATCGCCTTCGCCACCGACCCGGCGGCCAACACGTGGTTGTCCTTGATCAGGACCGCGTCCCCCAGGGCCATCCGGTGGTTCACCCCACCGCCGCAGCGCACCGCGTACTTCTCCAACACGCGCAATCCCGGGAGGGTCTTGCGGGAGTCGCGCACGGCAGCGCCGGTGCCCTCCACCGCACGCACCCACTCGTGCGTGGCCGTGGCGATCCCCGAGAGGTGGCACAGGAAGTTGAGCGCGGTCCGCTCGGCCGTGAGCAGGGCGCGGGTGGCCCCCCGAACCGTCAACGCGGGCACCCCGACCTCGGCGGCAGACCCGTCGGCCAGCGCGCCCAAGACCTCCACCCCGGGCAGGACCTGCCGGAACACCTCCTCGGCGACCCCGACCCCGGCCAGCACACCGGATGCGCGCGGGGTCAGCTCCGCCACCGCGACCGCGTCGGCGGGCACGGTGGCCTCGGTCGTGGCGTCCGGCCCGTGGGCCAGGTCCTCGGCCAGGGCGATGGCGATGATGCCCGAGAAGGCTTCCACACCAAGGGGTTCGGTGCTCACGCGACACCTCGCAGCGCGATCGGGTGGACGGGGACCGGCTGGCCGGACGGCGTCAGCCGGATGGTGGTCGGGTGCGACCAGGCCGCGTCGTCGCGGGCCGGGAAGTCGGTGCGCACGTGGCAGCCGCGGGACTCGGTGCGGGTCGCGGCGGCGGCGATGAGGGCGCGGGCGACCAGGGTCAGCGCCGCGTCCTCGACCAGGGTCCGGGTGTCGAGCACCCGGTCCGCGGCGGTCACGTCCAGCACGGACCCGACGATCGCCAGGCCCTCGGCCTCGCGGCCGATCGCGGCGTAGCGGCTCATCACCCGTTGCAGCGCGTCCCGGTCGGCGACCGGGGCCACCGGCAGGTCGGGCACGACGGCCAGGCAGGTGTCGGCGAGCCGCCCGCCCGCCAGGTCGGCGGCGACCGCCTCGGCGGCGCGCTCCCCCACGACCAGGCCCTCCAGCAGGCTGTTGGAGGCGAGCCGGTTCGCGCCGTGCAGGCCGGTGCGCGCCACCTCGCCCGCCGCGTACAGACCGGGGACGGGGGTGCGGCCATCCACGTCGGTCAGCACGCCGCCGCAGGCGAAGTGCGCGGCGGGGGCCACCGGGATCGGCGAGACCGCCGGGTCGACGCCCGCGGCGAGGCAGGCGGCGCGCACGGTCGGGAAGCGGCGGCGGAACGTCGCGGCGTCGAGGTGGGTGGCGTCGAGGAAGACGTGGTCGTCGACCCCGCCGCGGCCCAGCGCCACGTGCCGGGTGATGGCGGCGGCCACCACGTCGCGCGGGGCCAGGTCGGCCAGCGGGTGCACCCCCTCCATGACCCGGGCGCCGGTGGCGTCGACCAGGACCGCGCCCTCGCCCCGGACCGCCTCGGTCACCAGCGGGCAGCGCCCGCGGGCGCCCGCGCCGGTGTAGAGGACGGTCGGGTGGAACTGCACGAACTCCACGTCGGCGACCGGGGCGCCCGCGCGCAGCGCCAGCGCCAGCCCGTCGCCGGTGGCGACCTCGGGGTTGGAGGTGGCCTGGTAGAGCTGGCCGAGCCCGCCGGTGGCCAGCAGCACCGCCGGGGCGCTGAGGATGCCGGGCACCCCGGCGTCGTCGAGCACGTGCAGGCCGACGACCGCCCCGGCGGGGGTGCGCAGCGCCTGCACGGCGACGTGCCCCTCCAGCACCGGCACCCGGCCGTCGCGCGCGGCGGCGACCAGGGCGCGCTCGACCTCGGCGCCGGTGGCGTCGCCGCCCGCGTGCACCACCCGGAACGCGGTGTGCCCGCCCTCCCTGGTCCGGGCCAGCTTCCCGTCGGGCCGCGCGTCGAACACCGCGCCGCGCTCGCGCAGCCGGGCGACGGCGGCGGGGCCGTCGGCGATGATCGCCCGGACCGCGTCCTCGTCGCACAGGCCCGCGCCCGCGACCAGGGTGTCGGCGACGTGCGCGCGCACCGAGTCGCCCTCGTCGTGCTCGCCGGGCAGCACGACGGCCACGCCGCCCTGCGCCCAGCGGGTGTTGCCGTCCTCGGCCGCGGCCTTGGTGACCACCAGGACCCGCAGCCCCAGTGACCGCGCCCGCAACGCCGCCGTCAACCCGGCGACACCTGTCCCGACGACCACCAGGTCGGCGCGGGCCTCCCAGGTCGGCGCGCTCACTCCCCGCCGCCCGACTGGCCGATCTCGATCATCCGCTGGACCGCGCCGCGGGCGCGGGCGGCGGTGTCGGGGTCGACGTGCACCTCGTCGCGGTTCTCCCGCAGCGACCGCAGCAGCGCCGCCGGGGTGATCATCTTCATGTACCGGCAGGACGCGCGGTCGTTGACGGCGTTGAACTCGATGTCCGGGGCGGCCTTGCGGAGCTGGTGCAGCATGCCGATCTCGGTGGCCACCAGGACCGACTTCGCCTTCGTGGCGCGGGCCTGGGTCACCATGTCGCCGGTGGAGAGGATCTTGACCTTCTCGCTGGGGACGATGCCCTCACCGGCGAGGTAGAGCGCGGAGGTCGCGCAGCCGCACTCGGGGTGGATGAACAGGTCCGCGTCCGGGTTCGCCGCCGCGCGCTCGGCCAGCTCGGGGCCGTTGATGCCCGCGTGCACGTGGCACTCCCCCGCCCAGATGTGCATGTTCTCCCGGCCGGTCTCGCGCTTGACGTGCGCGCCGAGGAACTGGTCCGGCAGGAACAGCACCTCGCGGTCGGCCGGGATCGAGGCGACCACGTCGACGGCGTTGGAGGAGGTGCAGCAGATGTCGGTCTCCGCCTTCACCTCGGCGGTGGTGTTCACGTAGGACACCACGACCGCGCCGGGGTGCTCGGCCTTCCAGGCGCGCAGTTGGGCGCCGGTGATGGAGTCCGCCAGCGAGCAGCCCGCGCGCTCGTCCGGGATCAGCACGGTCTTGTCCGGGCTGAGGATCTTCGCGGTCTCGGCCATGAAGTGCACGCCGCAGAAGATGATGGTGGACGCGTCGCTGGTGGCGGCGACGCGGCTCAGCGCCAGGGAGTCGCCGGTGTGGTCGGCGATGTCCTGGATCTCCGGGAGCTGGTAGTTGTGCGCGAGCAGCACCGCGTCGCGCTCGGCCACCAGCCGCCGCACCTCGTCCCGCCACGCGGCGTCCGCCTCCACCCCGCCGTAGGGGGTCAGGTCGATCATTTCCGCGGTCATGGGGCCCTCCTCAGATGTCCGATTTTCGCTCCCGAGGTTTTCGCCTTAGGATCGAAAACATGGCTGATGCTACCACCGCGACCGCGCCGATCCACCACGAAGTGCTCGCCGCGGTGCTGCAAGTGAGGCAGGGAACACTGCGGGTCCTGCTGTGGCAGCGGGCGATGGAACCGCACGCGCACAGGTGGTCACTGCCCGGTGGCCTGCTGGGCGTCGGCGAGGACGTGGAGACCTCGATCCGGCGCCAGCTCGCCGAGAAGGTCGACGTGCGGCAGGTGTCGCACGTCGAGCAGCTCGCCGTGTTCAGCGCCCCCGACCGCACCCCGGGCGCGCGGGTCATCGCCAGCGCCTTCCTCTGCCTGGTGCCCTCGCACCTGGACCCGGAGCTGCCCGCCGACACCGAGTGGCACCAGTTGGAGTCGCTGCCGGAGACCGCCTTCGACCACCGGGCGATCGCCGTGCGCGCCCGCGACCGGCTGCGGGCGAAGCTGTCCTACACGAACATCGGCTTCGCCCTCGCCCCGCCCGCGTTCACCATCTCCGCGCTGCGCGAGCTGTACTCCGCCGCCCTGGGCTACCGGGTGTCGGCGACCAACCTGCAACGCGTGCTGTCCCGCCGGGGCCTGCTGGAGCCCACCGGGCGCACCACCCGACCCGGCCGGGCGGGCGGGCGGCCCGCGGCGGAGTTCCGGTTCGCCGACTCCAGCATGGCCGTCACGGACGCCTTCGCGGTGCTCAAGCCCCCCGGGCAGCAGCGCTGAGAGCACCCGCCGGTACGCCGGACGCCGCAATCGGACAGCGGGGACGGTCGCCACGTCGTAGCGTGGTCGGGTGGCCGATTCGCTTCCGCTGTTCCCGCTCAGGGCGGTGCTGCTTCCCGGAGCGAACCTTCCCCTGCACATCTTCGAGCCCCGCTACCGCCAGCTGACGGTGGACCTGGTCAACGGCACCGTCCCGGACCGGCAGTTCGGTGTGATCGCCCTGCGCCCGTCGATGGAGCGAGAGGTGACCGACCTCGCCCAGCTCCGCACCATCGGCTGCTCGGCGGCGCTGCGCGAGGCGAAGCGGTTGCCGGACGGGCGGTTCGACATCATCACCACCGGGGAGCGGCGCTTCCGGCTGCTCGAACTGGACACCACCAGCGCCCCGTACCTGATGGGCCGGGTGGAGTGGGTGCCCGACGTCGAGCAGCCCACCGCTGCCGCCGACTCGGTGTCGCTGCTGGCGGAGTCCGCGCGCTCGGCGCACCGCCGCTACTGCACCGCGGCCTGGCAGCGCGAGGACTGGTCCGAACCGGACGCCGACACCGCGACCTGCGAGCTGGCGCACGCCCTGGCCGCGGACTGCCTGCTGAGCATGGAGGACCGGCAGGACCTGCTGGAGGAGACCCGCCCGCTGCACCGGCTGCGGATGGTGGGCAAGCTGCTCAACCGGGAGGCGGGTTTCCTGTCGGCCCTGCGCGCGGTCCCCGCTCCCCCGTCGGAGTTCAGCGAACCGATCTGCCTGAACTGACAGGGTCCGCACCGGGAGCGCCGCTCCCGGTGCGGGATCAGCCAAGCCTGCGCCCGAGGTCGTCCATCCCGTTCCAGGCCGCGGCCAGGCCGTAGGCGAGCGCGGTGCCGAACGGCCAGGCGACGAAGGCCCACGCGGACTCCAGCCGCGGCGCCAGGGTGAGCACGTCACCCAGGGCGGGTGCCGCGGGCACCGGGTAGTGCGCCTCGGCCCAGGAGACGCCGACCCGGGTGGCCAGCCAGGCGGCCAGCGCGGCGCCACCGGTGGCGGCGATCAGGTAGACCGGGCCGCGGCGCTCCCGCAGCGCCCAGACCGCGGCACCGGTGACCAGGCCCGCGCCCATGGCCATGAGCACGAACAGGACCAGGTCGTCGAAGCGGTGGTGGCTCTCCGAGCGCAACGGGATCAACCGGCCGCCGTCGACGATCTGCACCAGCTCCGCGGGCGCCAGCCGGGACCAGAGGAACCCCAGGGCCAGACCGCATAGCGCGATCACGCCGAACACACCCACGGCGGGCAGCAGGTCCCGCTTGACCACGACCGGCGCGGGTCGCCGCGCGGGCCACAGCTCGGAGAGGCCGTGGGGGTCGTCGTCCGGGTGCCACGGCCCGAACGCGGCGGGGCCGGGCCCGGGGTGGTCCGGGGTGGTCGGGGGAGCCGCGTCCCGTGCGCCGACCGCGTCCTCCGCCACGCCTGTCCTCCCGCTGCCGAACCGCTGGTGACCGGGCCGCCCGCGCGGAGCGGACCCGATCACCCGAGACTAGTCGGTCAGCCGGGACGCGCCCGCGCTGGTCAGCTCACCGTGTCGACTGCACCGGGCCGACCAGCCCACCGGGGTGACCTGGACGACCATCCGCCTGCCGCAGTCGGCGCAGAAGCGCGGCGGCTCCAACGCGGCCCGCCCGCCCCGGCAGGGCAGGTGCTCACCCTCCGCGGCGGGCTTGCCGCAGTGCACGCAGTACACGCTCGTCCTCCTACGGTCCCCGGTCTCAGAGGGTGTCGCTCAGCGCCTTGATCGGCATCTTGAGGTCGGTCAGCATGTCCAGGTCCTGCTGCGCCGGGCGGCCGAGGTTGGTCAGGTAGTTGCCGACGATGATCGCGTTGACCCCGCCCAGCATCCCCTTCTCCGCGCCCAGGTCGCCCAGGGTCAGCTCGCGGCCGCCCGCGAAGCGCAGCATGGTGCGCGGCAGCGCCAGCCGGAACGCGGCGACCAGGCGCAGCGCCTCGCGGCCGGAGATCGGCTCGTACTGCTCGTAGGGGGTGCCCGGCTGCGGGATGAGGAAGTTCATCGGCACCTCGTGCGGGTCCAGCTCGGCGAGCTGCACGGCGAACTCGGCGCGCTGCTCCACCGTCTCGCCCATGCCCAGGATGCCGCCGGAGCAGACCTCCATGCCCGCCTCGCGGACCATCCGCAGGGTGTCCCAGCGCTCCTCCCAGGAGTGCGTGGTGACGACCTCGGGGAAGTGCGAGCGGGCGGTCTCCAGGTTGTGGTTGTAGCGGTGCACGCCCATGGCGACCAGCTCGTCGACCTGCTCCTGGGTCAGCATCCCCAGCGAGCAGGCGATCTGGATGTCGTTGCCGGACTCGCGGATGGCCTTGATGCCCTCGCGGACCTGCGAGAGCAGCCGGGCGTCCGGGCCGCGCACGGCGGCGACGATGCAGAACTCGGTGGCACCGGTGGCCGCGGTCTGCCGGGCGGCCTCGACCAGGCCGGGGATGTCCAGCCAGGCGGAGCGGACCGGGCTGGGGAAGCGGCCGGACTGCGAGCAGAAGTGGCAGTCCTCCGGGCAGCCGCCGGTCTTGAGGCTGACGATGCCCTCGACCTCGACCTCCGGGCCGCACCACTTCATCCGGACCTCGTGCGCGAGCGCGAGCAGGTCGTCGAGCCGGTCGTCGCCGAGGTGCAGCACGGCGAGCACCTGCTCCTCGGACAGGCCGACCCCGCGCTCCAGGACCTGCTCACGGGCGACAGCGAGGACGTCCTGGGGAGCGGTCTCGGCGTCGTGGGTGCGCTCGGCGGCTGCCGTCACGGTGTTCCTCCTCGAACCGGTGTCCCGGCGCCACTGCGCGCCCCGACACCTGCGTGTACGTGTCCGAGGGGACAGTGTGCCGCATGGGGGTGACAGGTTTCAGCGAGGAATCTCACCCCGGACGGGGACGAACTCCCGCTCGGTGAACTCCTTCGCGTCGAAACCACCGCCCAGGCTGGGCGCGAGCCAGCGCCGGGCCCCCTCGGCGAACGCGGTGGGATCCGCACCACCCACCCCCGCCGGGACGACCCCGACCAGCGGGGCACCGGTCACCAGCGGCAGGTCCTCCAGGTTGCACCGGGCCGCCAGGTCGGGCTCGGCGGGCCAGGAACCGATGACGATCCCCGCGCAGGCGATCCCCCGGGTGCGCAGCGCCTCGGCGGTCAGCGCGGCGGTGTTGAGCGTGCCCAGGCCCGCGTGCGCCACCACCAGCACCGGGGCGCCCAGCGACCACGCCACGTCGGCCAGCGTGCCGCCGTCCGGGTCGAACCGGACCAGCAGCCCACCCGCGCCCTCGACCAGCACCAGGTCGTGGGTGCGGGCCAGCTCGGCGGTCGCGGCGGCCACCTCGGACGGGCGGACCGGGGGCATCCCCACCCGGCGGGCGGCGGTCTCCGGGGCGAGCGGGTCGGGGAAGCGGCGCAGTTCTGCGGTGGTCACCGCACCGGCCAAGGCGGTCACCGCGGCCAGGTCACCCGGCTCGCCGGGGGCCACGCCGGTCTGCGCGGGCTTGAGCACGGCGACCCGGCGGCCCGCGGCCCGGGCGAGCGCGGCGATCCCGGCGGTGACGACGGTCTTGCCGACGTCGGTGCCGGTCCCGCTGATCACGAGGACACTCACGGTGGGTCAGGTTAGCGCCGGGGTTCGTCGGGGACCCAGTGGAACCGGTGAACGTCACTGTCTGCTTGGCCGTGGCTGCGTTTTAAGAGCGCCGGGATTTTTTGGGGCGTGCCCGGGTGGGTGGATCTGCTTGGGCGGGGCCCCTACGCCGATCATGCGCCCAGTGTGACCGAGTGGGGCGAAAAGAGTGCCCCACTGCCCAGGCAGGCTTGCACATGATCGGCTCCCCCACCCAAGCACATCCACCCACCCGGGCATTGGCGTAACCGGGCCGCCGGTTGGCAGGGTGGTCGGCTTTCGCTGCGCTGCTGGCGGCTCGGGCGGGCGGCGGCTGCGCCCGGTGTTGTTCCGGGTGGTTGGGCGGTGGGTCAGCCCACTGATGCTGCGGCGGTGATTCCCGCGGTGATCCGGGCGATGTCCTCGGTCGTGCAGATGTAGGGGGGCATCGTGTAGATCAGGTCGCGGAAGGGGCGGAGCCAGACCCCCGCGGTGACGGCGGCGGTGGTGGCGGCGGCCATGTCGACCTCGTGGTCGAGTTGGACGACGCCGATCGCACCGAGGACCCGGACCTCCCGCACGCCCGGCAGGTCCAGGGCGGGGGCGAGGCCGGTGCGCAGCTCGGACTCGATGCGGCCGACCGTGCCGCGCCAGTCCCCGGCCAGGAGCAGGTCGATGGAGGCGGTGGCGACGGCGGCGGCGAGGGGGTTGCCCATGAACGTGGGGCCGTGGGCCAGGACGGGGACCTCGCCCCGGGAGATCCCGTCGGCGACGCGGGGGGTGCAGAGGGTGGCGGCCATGCTGAGGTAGCCGCCGGTCATCGCCTTGCCGACGCACATCACGTCCGGGCTGATGCCCGCGTGGTCGGCGGCGAACAGCTCGCCGGTGCGGCCGAAGCCGGTGGCGATCTCGTCGAAGACCAGCAGGACGTCGTGGGTCAGGCACAGTTCGCGCAGGACGTGCAGGTAGCGCGGGTCGTGGAAGCGCATCCCGCCCGCGCCCTGCACCACCGGTTCGACGATCACCGCCGCCAACTCGTCGGCGTGCGCCTCGACCAGGTCGGCGAGGTGGGCGACGTAGTCGTGGTCGAAGTCGGCGGGTGGGGCGTCGGCGAAGCGCTGGACCGGGAGGACACCTCGCCAGAGGCTGTGCATGCCGCCCTCGGGGTCGCAGACGCTCATCGGGTTGAACGTGTCGCCGTGGTAGCCGCCGCGCCAGGTGAGCAGCTTGGTCTTGCCGGGTTTGCCGGTGGAGCGCCAGTACTGCAGGCACATCTTGATGGCGACCTCGACGCCGACCGAGCCGGAGTCGCAGAGGAACACGTGGCGCAGGGGGGCCGGGGTGATGTCGACCAGGCGCTTGGCCAGGGCCACGGCGGGTTCGTGGGTGAGGCCGCCGAACATGACGTGGCTCATCCGGCCCGCCTGGGCGGTGAGCGCGGCGTCGAGCACCGGGTGGCGGTAGCCGTGGATGGCCGCCCACCACGACGACATGCCGTCGACCAGTTCGCGGCCGTCGGCCAGGGTCAGCCGGGCGCCCCGGGCGCTGTCGACCACCAGCGGGGTCTGCGTGCCCGGCATCGGGCCGTAGGGGTGCCACACGTGGGCGCGGTCCAGGGCGAGCAGTTCCTCCGGGGTCACGCGGGAGAGCGTATCGCCCCGAGGTCGGGAATCCACTGTGGACAGGCGGTCAGCCGTCGACGCCCGCGAGTTCCTTGCGCCGGGCGACGAGCCGGGCGATCTCGCGGCCGTGGTCGGTCGGGACGATCCACTGCCCCGGCGGGACGGTGATGCGCACGGCGGGCCCGGGGGTGACCGTGACCCGCAGCTCCCCCACGCCCGGGACCTCCAGCGTGGCCCGGCGGGCCACCAGGATCTGCTCCACGGCGCCGACCCCGCTGAGCGCCACCATCGGCCGCACCAGCCGGAACCGCCCGCGCGACCCGGCGAGGGTGATCCGGTCGTGGGCGACCAGCAGGTGCAGCCCGCGGTCGCCGCGCGCCTGCCAGGGCACCTCGACCCGGGAATCGGCCAGCTCCGGCGTGTACGGCTCCAGCACCCGCCTGCGCGCGTCGACCGCCAGGAAGTACCCGGCGACGCCGAGCGCGGCCCCGGTGACCGGCGACAGCGGCCACAGCGCCATGGCTCCCAGGTGCACACCGGCCAGCCCGCCGAGGACCGCCGCGGCCACCGGCCAGCGGCGCGGGCGCATCAGCCGGGAGCGGAAGTACCAGGCCCCGGCGAGGACGAGCACCAGCGGGACCACCAGGTAGGGCAGCGGGTTGCCGAGCAGCGTGGCCCCCGCCGCGAGCAGCGGTCCGACGAGGACGATCAACACCAGGTGCGGCCGGACAGCGCGCAGCCGCGCGTCGACCAGCCCGCGCTCCGCCGTACTCACCCGCCCCCGCACCCGGCCAACGTTATCCGACCGGAACCGGATTCACCGGGATTGCCCGGTACGCCACGCCCAACGCCGGGCCATCCGCAACCGGATTTCCGGTGGCGGTTGCCCGGGTCGGCCGCGGCCCCTGCGCTGTATGGCGTACGGCCCGGTCAGGTCAGCTTCACCGGGAGGGTTTCCAGGCCGCGGACCAGGGTGCTGTCGCGCCAGCGGAGTTCCCCCGGGTCAGCCGCCAGCGACAGCGCGGGGAAGCGGTCGAGCAGGCGGCCGATGGCGGTGGCGGCCTCCAGGCGGGCCAGCGGGGCGCCGACGCAGTAGTGGATGCCGTGGCCGAAGGCCAGGTGCGCGGACTGGGCGCGGGTGATGTCGAGGCGGTCGGGCTGCTCGGTGTGCGCCTCGTCGCGGTTGGCGGAGACGAGGGAGACCAGGACGAACTCGCCCTCCGGGACCTCGACGCCGCCGAGGGTGATCGGGGCGGTGGTGTAGCGCATGGTGGCGATGTTGATCGGGCCCTCGAAGCGCAGGAACTCCTCGACCGCGCCGGGCAGCAGCGCGGGGTCGGCGCGCAGGGCGGCGAGCTGCTCGGGGTTGCGCAGCAGGGCCAGCACGCCGTTGCCGATCAGGTTGACCGTGGTCTCGTGGCCCGCGATGAGCAGCAGCATGGCCATCGACACCAGTTCCGCTGAGCTGAGCCGGTCGCCGTCGTCGTGCGCCCCGACCAGGTCGGAGAGCAGGTCCTCGGCGGGTTCGCGGCGCTTGTGCTCGATCAGCTCGGCCAGGTAGCGGCCCATGGCGTCGCCCGCGGCCGTGGTCACCTCGCGCGGGCCGGTGGTGATCATGGTGGAGGTCCAGGAGCGGAAGTCGTCGCGGTCGGCCTCCGGGACGCCGAGCAGCTCGCTGATCACCGTGATCGGCAGCGGGAAGGCGTACTCGTCGAGGAGGTCGACGGTGTCGCGGCCCGCCATCGCGTCGAGCAGGCCGTCGGCGATGCCCTCGACCCGGTCGCGCAGCCTGCCGACGACCCGGCTGGTGAACGCCTTGGTGACCAGCTTGCGCAGCCGGGTGTGGTCGGGCGGGTCGGAGTTGAGCATGTGCGTGGCCAGCTCAAGCCGGAACGGCAGCGGGGTGGCGTCGGTCAGCCGGTGCCGGTCCATGACCGGGGCGAACCCGGCGACGGCCTTGCTGATCCGCGGGTCGGTCAGCGCGACCTTGGCGTCGTCGTAGGCGGTGACCAGCCAGCCCTTGAACCCGCGCGGGAAGATCGCCTCGCGCACCGGGGCGGCCCGGCGCAGCTCGGCGTGCAGCGCGTGCGGGTCCTGCATGTACTCGGGCGTATCCAGCCTGAGCACGGTGTCCGGCACCGACATGACCATCTCCTCGACCAGCGGTAAACCCCGTTCACCAACCACCTTACCGTGATCGGGCGGTGGCGGGGTGTCACCGGCGGTCGCCGTCCCGGGCAGGGGTCAGGACAGGCAGCCCGGTCCGAGCAGCGCCTTGAGGTCGCCCATCAGCGACGGCGACGGCTGCACCCGCAGCGCGTCGTCGAGCTTGAGCAGGGTCTGCCGCGGCCCGTTGATCAGCTTGAGGTGCACCTCGGTGGTGCCGGGGTGCCCGGCCAGCACGTCCTTGAGCTGGGCGACCAGCGGCGGGGTGCACTTGGTCGCGGCCATGCTCAGCCGGAACGGGGCACCCGCGGCGTTGGACAGGTCGGGCACGGCCAGGTCGTTGGCGATCAGCGAGGTGCGGTCGTCCCGCTTGGCCACCCGCGCCTTGACCAGCACGATCGCGTCCTCCAGCACCCCCATGCCGACCACGGCGTAGGTCTTGGGGAAGAACAGCACCTCGATGCCACCGGCGAGGTCCTCCAACTGCGCCGACGCCCACGGCTCGCCGTTGCGGTTCACCCGCCGGTTGACCGAGGCGAGGATGCCGCCGATGACGACCTGGGCGCCGTCGGAGAGGCCGCCCTCCAGGATCGCCGCGATGGAGGTGTCCGACTGCGAGGTGAGGATGTGCTCGACGCCGTTGAGCGGGTGCCCGGAGACGTA
The DNA here is from genome assembly GCF_021056305.1 of Actinokineospora sp. PR83. Classification (NCBI taxonomy): domain Bacteria; kingdom Bacillati; phylum Actinomycetota; class Actinomycetes; order Pseudonocardiales; family Pseudonocardiaceae; genus Actinokineospora; species Actinokineospora sp. PR83. The sequence goes on along the minus strand of NZ_JAJCXD010000008.1, from coordinate 12,885 downwards.
GAGGCCCAACATCTCCCGTTCCAGGGCGAGCTGGTGCTTGGACTCCCAAAACTCGTCGGGCACCCGCACGTCGAACACGCTGGAGACGTCCTCGTCCGCCCCGCCGCCCGCGCCGAAGAGGTCGAACTGGCCGACGGCCTCCGCCTTCTTCGTCTCCATGACGGCGTCGACGGCGTCGGTGTGGATGAGGAACAGGCCCTTGCGCGGGTGCTTGAGCGAGTCGAAGGCCCCCGACTTGATCAGGGATTCCACGACCTTCTTGTTGCACGCGGTGGTGTCGACCTTGCGCAGGTAGTCGGAGAAGTCGACGAAGTCGCCCTTCTCGGTGCGCGCCTTGATGATCGAGTCGACCACGTTGGCGCCGACGTTGCGGATCGCGCCGAGGCCGAAGCGGATGTCGTTGCCGACCGGGGCGAAGTCCTTCTCCGACTCGTTGACGTCCGGCGGCAGCACCGTGATGCCCATGCGGCGGCACTCGGACAGGTAGACCGCGGCCTTGTCCTTGTCGTCGCGGACGCTGGTGAGCAGCGCGGCCATGTACTCGGCCGGGTAGTTCGCCTTGAGGTAGGCCGTCCAGTAGGAGACCAGCCCGTACGCAGCGGAGTGCGCCTTGTTGAACGCGTAGTCGGCGAACGGGACGAGGATGTCCCACAGGGTCTTGATCGCGTCCTTGGGGTAGCCGTTCTTCTCCATGCCGCCGGAGAAGTTGACGAACTCCGCGTCCAGGACCTCCTTCTTCTTCTTGCCCATCGCCCGGCGCAGCAGGTCCGCCTGGCCGAGCGTGTAGCCCGCCAGCTTCTGCGCGATCGCCATGACCTGCTCCTGGTACACGATCAGGCCGTAGGTCGTGCCGAGGATGTCCTCCAGCGCCTCCGCCAGGGCGGGGTGGATGGGGGTGATCTCCTGCTGCTTGTTCTTGCGCAGCGCGTAGTTGGTGTGCGACTTGGCACCCATCGGGCCCGGCCGGTAGAGCGCGCCGACCGCGGAGATGTCCTCGAAGTTGTCGGGGCGCATCAGCCGCAGCAGGTCGCGCATCGGCCCGCCGTCGAGCTGGAACACGCCCAGGGTGTCACCGCGGGAGAGCAGCTCGTAGGTGGCCTTGTCGTCCAGGCCCAGGGTCTCCAGGTCGGGGACCGGCTTGCCGTTGGTCTCGATGTTGCGCAGCGCGTCGTCGATGACCGTGAGGTTGCGCAGCCCCAGGAAGTCCATCTTGAGCAGGCCCAGCGACTCGCAGGTCGGGTAGTCGAACTGGGTGATGATGGAGCCGTCCTGCGGCCGCTTCCACAGCGGGATGGTCTCCATCAGCGGCTCGGCGGAGAGGATGACCGCGCAGGCGTGCACACCGGCGTTGCGGATCAGGCCCTCCAGGCCGCGGCCGGTGTCGATGATCTCCTTGACCTGCGGGTCGCTGTTGTACAGCTCGCGGATCTCGGTGGCCTCGTTGTAGCGCTTGTGCTGCGGGTCGAACAGGCCGTTGAGCGGGATGTCCTTGGCCATGACCGCGGGCGGGTATGCCTTGGAGATGCGGTCGGCGATGGCGTAGCCGGGCTGGCCGAACAGCACCCGGGCCGAGTCCTTGATCGCCGCCTTGGCCTTGATGGTGCCGAAGGTGATCACCTGGGCGACCTTGTCCGCGCCCCACTTCTCGGTGGTGTAGCGGATGACGTCGCCGCGCCTGCGCTCGTCGAAGTCGATGTCGATGTCGGGCGGGCTGACCCGGTCGGGGTTGAGGAACCGCTCGAAGATCAGCCCGTGCGCCAGCGGGTCGAGGTCGGTGATGCCCATCGCGTAGGCGATCAGCGCGCCCGCGGCCGAGCCCCGGCCGGGGCCGACCCGGATGCCGTTGGACTTGGCCCAGCCGATGAGGTCGGCGACCACCAGGAAGTAGGCCGGGAAGCCCATCTGGGTGATGACGCCGATCTCGAACTCGACCTGGCGGGTGTGCTCCTCGTCGACGCCATCGGGGAAGCGGCGGCGCATCCCGGCCCACACCTGCTCGCGGAAGAACTCGTCCTCGGTCTTGCCGTCGGGGATCGGGAACTTCGGCATCAGGTTGCGGAACTCGAACATGCCGGTCGGGTCGACCTTCTCCGCCACCAGCAGGGTGTTGCGGCACCCCTCCTGCCAGGGGTCGGAGGCGTCGACCGCGCGCATCTCGTCCGGAGACTTGAGGTAGTAGCCGTCGCCGTCGAACTTGAACCGCGTCGGGTCCTGGAGGGTCTTGCCGGTCTGCACGCACAGCAGCGCGTCGTGCGACTCGCGCTCGCCCTTGAAGGTGTAGTGCGAGTCGTTGGTCACCACGAACGGGATGTCGAGCTTGCGGGCGATGTCGACCAGCCCGCCGCGGACCCGGCTCTCGATCTCGATGCCGTGGTCCATCAGCTCGACGAAGAAGTGCTCCTTGCCGTAGATGTCGCGCCAGTCGGCCGCGGCCTGCAGCGCCTCGTCGAAGTGGCCCAGCCGCAGCCGGGTCTGCACCTCGCCGGACGGGCAGCCGGTGGTGGCCATCAGCCCGTCGGCGTGCGCGGTGATCAGCTCGCGGTCCATCCGCGGCCACTTGCCGAGCTGGCCCTCCATCGAGGCCAGGCTGGACAGGCGCATCAGGTTGCCCAGGCCGGTCGCGTTGCGCGCCCAGATCGTCTGGTGCGTGTACGCGCCGCTGCCGGAGACGTCGTCGGACTTCTGGCCGGGGTCGCCCCAGCGGACCCGCTCCTTGGTGAACCGGGAGGCGGGCGCGACGTACGCCTCGACGCCCAGGATCGGCTTGATGCCCGCCTTGGTCGCCTGGGTGAAGAAGTCGTAGATGCCGTTGGTGTGCCCGTGGTCGGTGATCGCCACGGACTGCATGCCGAGCCGCTCGCACTCGGTGAACATGTCCTTGAGCTTGGCCGCTCCGTCGAGCATCGAGTACTCGGTGTGCACGTGAAGATGAGCGAAGGAGTCAGCCACGACGCCACCCTAGCGAGGGGGTATGACGGTCCGCGGCATTGGGGGCGCGCGTGTCGAACGGGTGGGCGAATCCCTTTCCATATCAAGAAAGCTGATACAACTACGCCATGCGCTTCCGCCCCGTGACACCCGAGGTGCTGGTCCGCGAACTCACCGACCGGGTGGTGGCCGGGGAGCGTACCGAGTGGACTCGGGTGATCTTGGACGGCGCCCCGCCCGCGCGGCCGGACGAGCTGGCCGAGGCGCTGGTGGAGCCGCTGCGGGTGCTCGGCAGGCCGGTCCTGCGGGTCGGCGCCGCCGACTTCCTGCGGCCCGCCTCGCTGCGGTTCGAGCGGGGCCGGGCGGACCCCGACGCCCGCTACGAGCTGTGGCTGGACGAGGGCGCGCTGCGCCGGGAGGTCCTCGACCCGCTCTCCCCCGGCGGCACCGGCCGGGTGCTGCCCGCGCTGTGGAACGCCGCCACCGACCGCGCCACCCGCGCCGACTACACCGAGTTGCCGCCAGGGGGCGTGCTGCTGCTCGACGGCGAGCTGCTCCTCGGCCGCGGCCTGCCGCACGAGCTGTCGGTGCACCTGTGGCTGTCCGCGCCCGCCCTGGCCCGGCGGCTGCCCGCCGACGAGCACTGGGCGCTGCCCGCCTTCGCCCGCTACGACGCCGAGGTGCGCCCCCTGCACACGGCCGACACCGGGGTGCGCGCCGACGACCCCCGCCACCCCGCGGTGCTCGACGACGCCCCGGTCTGATCGATCATGGCCGTGTCGGCCCCCGGCTTGCGGCGCGGCTGTCCTGACGACCGGGTAGCGTGCCAACCGTGGTCGATCCAGTAGACGTCCGCCTGCTCGGCGTGGTCGCCGAGATGGGCAGGGCCGCGGTGCACGAGGTGGCCGCGCGCCTGGGCATGGACCCGCGCGAGGTGGCCTCCCGGCTCGTCGCGCTGTCCGGCTCCGGGCTGCCGCTGCTCGTGGGCGTCGAGTGCGACCCCAACGGCCTGCGGCAGGCGCTGGCCCGGCAGAGCGCGCCGGTCGGCTACCCGATGCCGGGGCAGTACCAGCAACAGCAGCCCCAGCAGCAACCCGGCTACCCGCCGCAGTACCAGCAGCAGAACAACCACCCCGGCCAGCAGAGCGGGCCGTACCAGGTCAACCCGCAGAGCCAGCCGTTCCCGGCCCAGATGGGTCCGCCGAGCCAGCCCTTCCCGGCGCAGGCCCCGCCGCACCACAACCACAACGCCGGTCACGCCCCGCAGAGCCAGCCGTTCCCGGTGCCCAACGAGCCGATGAGCACCTGGGGCCCGCCGCAGGTGTCGACCTGGGCCCGCGGCGACCAGCCGCCCGCCCCGGCGGACCTGCCGGTCGAGCGCACCCAGCCGACCACCCGCACCGCGGCGAGCCGCACCGGGACCGTCGGCAACAGCCTGGAGACCACCGGCCTGGAGGGCGAGCGCCTCGCCGTGCGCCTGGTCGAGGTCGTGGACCCGGCCGACTACCTGTTCACCGCCGCGGGCTACCGCCTGCAACCGGGCGAGCGCTCGATCGTCGTGCACACCGAGCTGACCAACCGCGGGTCGGTCCACTTCTCCACGCTGCCGGACCTGTACCTGGTCCTGGTGACCCCGGAGGGCGAGACCGTCGGCAAGGCCCCGGTGTCGCTGTCCTCGCGCCCCCCGCACCGTATCGGCGTCGCACCGGGCGAGACGGCGGGCGGGCACACGGTGTACGTGGTGCCCGAGCAGATGGCGGTGACCTCGGTCCGCTGGAGCCCCCGGCCGGACGAGGAAGACCTCGCCCTGACCTGGGCCGTGGAGAACTAGCCCCGGTTGAACAACCGGGAGAAGAACCCCTTCTTGGCCTCCACCGTCCGCTGCGCCGGGATCGGCGAGGTGGGCGGGTCCCGGTCGTAGTCGGGCGCCGGGAGACCGCGGGCCGGGGTGTCGAGGTCCGCGGTGTCGAGATCCGCGACCTGGCCGGGGTCACCCCCGATCACGCCGTCCACGACCAGGTGGTCGTTGAGCTGCTCGGTGTCGCGTGGGCTGGTCATCGCGGCCTCCGGGGGTCGCCACCAGGGCGTCGGGCGGGGCCCCAACGTAACCGCTCGGACCCCGCCCGCGCACCCGGACACGCGAATCCGTTCCGGTCAGTAGTCGTCGGCCAGGGTTTCGAGGGCGGCGGCGAGGTCGGCGGGGTACTCGCTGGTGAACTCGACCCACCGGCCGTCGGCGGGGTGGTGGAAGCCGAGAGTGCGGGCGTGCAGCCACTGGCGGGTCAAGCCGAGGCGCTTGGCCAGGGTGGGGTCGGAGCCGTAGGTGAGGTCGCCGACGCAGGGGTGGCGCAGGGCGCTGAAGTGGACCCGGATCTGGTGGGTGCGGCCGGTCTCCAGCTTGACGTCGAGCAGCGACGCGGCGCGGAAGGCCTCGATGGTCTCGTAGTGGGTGATGCTCGGCTTGCCGCCCGCCACCACCGCCCACCGGTAGTCGTGGCGCGGGTGGCGGTCGATGGGGGCGTCGATCGTCCCGACGCTCGGGTCGGGGTGGCCCTGCACCAGCGCGTGGTAGCGCTTCTCGACGGTGCGCTCCTTGAACGCCCGCTTGAGCACCGTGTACGCGTGCTCGCTCTTGGCGACCACCATCACCCCGGTCGTCCCGACGTCCAGGCGGTGCACGACGCCCTGGCGCTCGGCGGCCCCCGAGGTGGAGATGCGCAGGCCCGCCGCGGCGAGGCCGCCGATGACCGTGGGGCCGGACCAGCCGGGGCTGGGGTGGGCGGCGACGCCGACCGGCTTGTCCACCACCACGACGTCGTCGTCCTGGTGGATGATCTCCAGGCCGGGGACCGCCACCGCCTTCAGCTCCACCGGGCGGTCCGGCTGCGGCAGGGTCACCTCCAGCCAGGCGCCCGCCAGCAGCCGGTCGGACTTGCCCGCGGGTCGACCGTCGACCAGCACGTCACCGGCTTCGGTGAGGGCCACGACGACGGTGCGGGAGATGCCCAGCAGCTTCGACAACCCGGCGTCGACGCGCATGCCGTCGAGGCCGTCGGGGATGGGCAGGGTCCGCGTGTCACTCACCGGTGGCCGCCTTCTTCTCGGACTTCGTGGTCAGGCTGCCGTCGTAGTCGCGGCCCAGCAGGGCCATCAGCACGATGAGCACGCCGCCGACGCTGATGCCGGAGTCGGCCACGTTGAACACCGGGAAGTACTCGCCGTTCGGGCCGAACACCGACACGAAGTCGACCACGTGCCCCTGGAACACCCCGGGGGCCCGGAACAGCCGGTCGGTCAGGTTGCCCAGCGCGCCCGCGAGCACCAGGCCCAGGCCCATCGCCCAGCCCGTCGAGCGCAGCTTGGGGATGATCCAGACGATGGCGACCACGACGCCGATGGCGACCAGGGTCAGCAGCCAGGTCATCCCGGTGGCCATGGAGAACGCGGCCCCGGGGTTGCGGATGAGGTCGAGGTAGACCAGCCCGCCGAGCAGCCGCACCGGCGGCTCGCCCTCCAGGTTGGCGGTGACCAGGATCTTCGTGACCAGGTCGAGCGCGTACACCACCACCGCCGTGCCGACCAGCAGCGCTGCCCTGCGCGGCGGCACCGGTGCCGCGCTCACCCCATCGCGTTCCTCACTGCTCACCACCCCATTGTCCACGGTCGGCCGACCCGCCCGGCCGTCGACCGGGCTCAGGGCAGCTCGCGCAGGAACGGCGGCAGCGGCCGGGGGTCCTCGACCGGCGCCCAGCGGCCGTCGACGAGGGCGTACTCGGCGGCCGGGCCGCCGTCGACGAGGGCGTGCAGCGCGGCGACGAGCCGGTCCACGTGCTCGGGCGTCGTGCCCAGGCCGATGCTGACCCGCAGCGCCCGCCGCTCATGGCTCCCGGCGCGGTCGAGCAGCCTGGCGGTGGCCACGTGCGCGCAGAACGCGCCGTCGCGCACGCCGATGCCGTGCTCGGCGGACAGGGCCGCCGCGGCCAGGCCGGAGTCGAGGCCGTCGACGGTGAAGCTGACGACGCCGACCCGGTCGTGCGCCGGGCCGAACAGGCCCAGCGGGCGCAGGCCGGGGACGGTGGCGAGCCCGGCGCGCAGCCGGTGCAGCAGGACCCGCTCGTGCTCGACCACGGCGTCCCAGCCGTGCCGGGTGATCGCCTCGCAGGCGGTGGCCAGGGCGTGCACGCCGACCACGTTCGGCGACCCGGCCTCGTGCCGCTCCGGCCCGGTCGACCAGGTCACCGCGAGCCGGTCGCCGCGGTCGGTGACCGAGGCGGTGGCGCCGCCGCCAACCAGGTGCGGCTCGGCGGCCTTGAGCCAGTCGGCGCGGCCGACGAGGGCGCCCGCGCCGAACGGGGCGTAGAGCTTGTGCCCGGACAGGGCGACCCAGTCGACGTCGAGGGCGCGGATGTCGACCGGCCGGTGCGGGGCGAGCTGCGCGGCGTCGAGGGCGACCCTGGCGCCGTGGCGACGGGCGACGGCGGACAGCTCGGCGATCGGCCAGACCTCGCCGGTGACGTTGGAGGCGGCGGTCAGCACCACCAGGCGCGGCCCGACGGCGCAGTCGGCCAGCGCCCGGTCCAGCGCCAGGACGGCGTCGCCCGCGCTCTCCGGGGTGCGCAGGCGGTGCACGCGCGGGCCGCGCCAGGGCAGCAGCGCCGCGTGGTGCTCGGTGTCGAACAGGACCACGGACGTGCCCCGGGGCAGCACCCCGGCCAGCAGGTTCAGGCTGTCGGTGGTGTTGCGGGTGAAGACGACCTCGTCGGTGCCGTGGGCGCCGACGAACCGGCGGAGCACGTCGCGGGCCTGGTCGTACACCCGGGTGCAGACCTGGGAGGCGAACCCGGCGCCGCGGTGCACGCTGGCGTACCAGGGCAGCAGCTCGTCCACGGCGTCGCGCACGGCCTCCAGGGCGGGGGTGCTGGCGGCGTGGTCGAGGTTGGCGTAGGTCACCCGGCGGCCGTCGACCAGCGGGACGGCCAGCCGCGCCCCCACCACGGGCGGCACGGCGGGGGTCCCGGCGGCGCCGTCGGTCCCGGGCTCGGTGGCACAGCCGGTGTCGCGGGCCGGTCCGGCGGTGCGGCGGCTGGGGATGGCGAGCGTCATGGCGTACCTCCAGGGTCGTGAGGACCCTGGCCGGTGAGGGGGGTCCGCGCTTGCCCGTCCCGCACCTCGCGGGAGGACCAGGTCCTCACCCGGGGCACCCCACCGCGGAGGAGGGTTGCCGGCCAGCAAACCGGGGCTTGACGCTGGCGCTCATGACCTTGCCGAAGACCATAGCCGACGCGGCGCCGCGGATCGAGACCCGATCCACCGAGTGGGATCGGCGTCACGGCTCAGGGTTTGCCGGTCTCGCCCTTCCAGCGGGCGAAGCGGCCCGCCCGGTCGACCGCGCGGATGCGGGTCTCGGCGGCGGCCCTGGCCTCCTGGGTGGTGACCACCAGGACCTGGTCCAGCTCCTGCAACCGGGTCGTGGTGGCCGGGGTGAACGCCCCCGCGCCGCGGGCGACGAGGCTGACCGAGGCGCCCGGCGGCAGCCGCAGCTCCGACAGGTAGACGCCGTGCAGCTTGGACCCGACGGGGATGGTGACCTGCAACAGCTCCGCGTTGAGCTCGTCGAGGGTCGCCACGTCGACGTCGACCTCCTTGGGCTGCGCGCCGGTGTCGAGCCGCAGCAGCTTCGCCAGCAGCCCGAGCGTGGTGCCCTGCACCAGGGTCAGCACGATCACCAGCACGAACACGGCGTCGACCAGTTGCTGCGCGCCGGGAACGCCTTGCGACAGCGGGATCATGGCCAGCACGATGGGCACGGCCCCGCGCAGCCCGGCCCAGGACAGGAAGACCTGTTCGCGCCAGGGCATCCGGAACGGCACCATCGACACCAGCACCGACAGCGGCCGGGCCAGCAGGGTCAGCAGGGCACCGGCGACCAGACCGGGGATGATCGCGTCGAGCAGCCTGCCCGGTGAGGCGAACAGTCCCAAGAGGACGAACAGGCCGATCTGGGCCAGCCAGCCGAGCCCCTCGGCGAAGGAGACCGTGTCGGAGCGGTGCGGCAGCTTGGAGTTGCCCAGCACCAGCCCGGCGACGTAGGCGGCGAGCAGTCCGGAGGCGTGCGCGGCCTGCCCGCCTGCGAAGGCGAGCACGCACACCGCGACCGTGGCCAGCGGGTACAGGCCGGTGGCGGGCAGCGCGGCGCGGCGCAGGGTGAGCGCGCCCAGCCAGCCCAGGCCGACGCCGAGGGCCAGACCGACCGCGAGTTCGTAGGCCAGGGTGAGCGGCAGCGACCAGGTGACCGGGTCGGTGGAGGCCAGCAGCACCACGGCGATGTAGCTGGGGGCGTCGTTCATGCCGCTCTCCAGCTCCAGCGACCCGACCAGCCGCCGGGTGACCGAGAGGTTGCGCAGCACGCTGAACACGGCGGCGGCGTCGGTGGAGGCCAGCACCGCGCCCCAGAGCAGGGCCAGCCGCCAGTCGAAGTCCAGGAGCAGGTGCAACCCGAGCGCGGTCACCCCGATGCTGACCCCGACGGCCACAGTGGACAGTGCCACTCCCGGCCAGAGCGCCGGTTTGACCTCGACCCAGCGGGTGGTGAGACCACCCTCGGCCAGGATCATGACCAGCGCGGCCAGACCGAGCGACTGGGTCAGGTCGGCGTTGGAGAACTCGATGCCCAGCCCGGCCTCGCCGAGCAGCACGCCGATTCCCAGGTAGAGCAACAGCGACGGCAGACCGAGCCGGACCGACACCCGCACGGCCAGCACCGCCAGCAGCAGCACCAACGCCCCGATGCCCAGTGCAACGGTCAGGTCGTCCACCATCACCTCCCGGGCAATCAGTTGTCGGGGCATTCTCCCCCGTGGAAGGCGGATTGTCGTAATCGACGTCCCGGTGGCGGCCCAGGTGAGGCAACCGTCACGGCCCGTTGTCCCGCAATCGGTCCAGTGTGGCCGGGGCGTCCGGTGGTGCCGGGTCGAGTTCGACGACCTTGTCCCGCGCGCGGTCACCGCTGATGATCAGCACGTTCCGGGGCCGCACGCCGAACGCCGCGGCGAGCGCGCGGCACACCGCCTCGTTGGCCTTGCCCGCCACCGCGGGTGCCGCGACGGCGACGACGAGCGCGTCGCCCCGGCGCCCGCCGACGGCCGCGCGGCGCGCGCCCGGCCGGACCCGGACCGCGAAGCGCATCAGCCCTCGGCGGGGGCGGTGAGCAGCACCCGCAGCACGTCGTCGACGAGCGCGCGGCGGTCCTCAGCCGAGTGCGGCAGGGTCTCCGGGGCGCCGTGCAGGAGCTGCACCTGCCCGAGGTAGGCGGAGTAGGTGATCACCGCGCGGCGGTGGGCCTGCTCGGCGGTGAACCCGAGCCCGGTGAACTGCTCGGCCAGGTACCCGACCCGCCGCCGCCCCACCCTGGCCACCGCGGCGGCGACCAGCGGGTCGGCCAGCGAGGCGTGCAGGGCCAGCTCGACGGCGGCCCCGGCGGGCAGAACCGCCTCGAACAACAGCCGCAGCCGCTCGGCGGGGTCGGCGCCACGGTCGGCGTGCGCGATCACGGCGGCGGTGTGCTCGGCCTCCCATCGGTCGAGGGTGGCCCGGAGCAGGGCGTCGCGGGTGGCGAAGTGCCAGTAGACGCTGCCCTTGGTCGAGCCGCCCCTGGCCGCCAGCGGTTCGACCGCGAGCGCGGCGACCCCACCCTCGGCGAGCACCTCCAGAGCCAGCGCCGTCCAGTCGTCCCTGCTCCTCCGCACATTCCGTACGCTAGCGTACGGCGGACCATACGGTTCCGTACGGAGGGTTCACCATGATCCACAACCGGCACGAACGCGTCCTGCCCGCCGACCCCGGGCCGCTGCTCGACGCGATCGCCGAGCCCGCGGGCCCGCTGTGGCCACACCACCGGTGGCCCGCACTGCGGCTCGACCGGCCCCTCGGACCGGGTGCCCGCGGCGGGCACGGCCCGGTCCGCTACACCTGCACGGCCCACGAGCCGGGGCGGGCGGTCGAGTTCACCTTCGACCCGGGCATCGGCCTGCGCGGCACGCACACCTTCACCGCCCGACCCGGCCGGGTGCTGCGCCACGACCTCCGCGCCCACCCCACCGGCGTGGGCCACCTGACCTGGCCGCTGGCCATCCGCTGGCTGCACGACGCCCTGATCGAAGACCTGCTCGACCGCGCGGCCACCGCGCTCGGCGACCCGCCCCCGCGCCCGGCACCCCACTCCCGCTACGTCCGCGTGCTGCGCGCCGTGGTGGGCGACGGGAAGCGGCGCGGCTGAGCCGTTCGGGGCAGCACCGCGGGCGATCGTCCTCACCCCCAACGGTGTCACCCGGTCGTGGCAACACCGGCCGCGTCACCGGATCGTGGCGCGGCCCGGCGGCCCACTCGTACAGAGCGGGCTGAAACCGGTCCCGGATGCCCGTCACCGGATTCCCCGATCGGCCCAGCGCACGCTGTCACGTCACCCGTCCGGCCGTGTTCGGCGCACGGAAAGTTGCAGTTCGCACGTGCGGTCGCACCTTCTACGATGGCCCGACCGCAGCGCGCAGCGGTGCCCCTGACCTCGAAGGACATCCCACGGAGCACCGGAGAAGGAGGTTCCGGCCCAGCCCCGGTCACCCGACCGGGGGCGCCGGGCGGGCACCACCATGACCTCACACCGCTGGAACGACGGCTCCGCCGTGCGCTTGACCCCACACACCTGGCGCTGGGCCGCCGACGAACGCACCCGGGCCGCCGAACGCCACCTGCTCACACTCGCCGCCGTGCTCGCGCTGGCCGCGCTCACCGCCGTGGTCCGCCTCGCCGCGGGGGGCTCCCCGGCGCAGGCGGGCGAGGCCGGGCACCTGGCCCACGTCTTCGCCGCCGACCGGCTCGACCTGCTCCTCGACAGCACCGCCGACGCCCCGCTGGCCTGGTTGCAGGCGGGCGCCTACACCGCGCTCACCGACGCCTTCACCCGCCACACGGCCGCCCTCGCGGGGGCCCGTGAGGGCATGGCCGCCGCCGCGGCGGTCACCGCCGTGCTGGTCTGGCTGCTCGCCCGCCGGATGGGGCTCAACCGGTGGACGGCCGCCGCGGCGATGGGCGTGGCCGCGCTGTCACCGCTGGTCGTCGAGGCGCAGCTGGGGCTGCGCCCGGAGAACGTGGCGACGCCCTGGGCGCTCGGCGCGCTGGTGCTGCTGTGGACCCCGCACCGGCACCGCAGGCTCGAACCGGACCTGTGGGCGGTGGTGCTGCTGGTCGTCGCCGTGATCACCGCCCCGATCACCCTGGTGCTCGCGGCCTCGGCGGGCTGGCTGGTGTGGCGGCGCGGACGCAAGCGCCTGGCGCAGGTCCTCGGCGTGGGCTTCGCGCTCGGCGTCGCCGTCGGGCTCGGCGCCTCGTCGGTGCTCAGCGGCCTGCACCTGGCGGGCCACGGGCCGACGCCCGCGCAGTGGGCGGCGGTGGACCCGGTGCTGGCGGTCGCGGTGGTGCTCGGCGCCGTGGGCGGGCTGTGCTCCGCCCGGCTGCGTCCGCTGGCGATCGGCGTGCTGGGGCTGCTCGCGGTGGCGCTGGTGCCCGGCGGCCCCGGCCCCGGGGCGCTCACCGTGGCCGCCGCGCCCGCCGTGCTGCTCGCCGCGGGGGCGGCCGAGCTGGCGCTGACCCACCGGTTCCGCGTCGGCAGGCACACCGAGACGCGGTTGCTGCTGGGACCGACCGCGGTCGGCCTCCTGGTCGCGGCGGTGCTGGTGGTGCCGGTGTGGCCGGGTGCGCTGGACGCGGCGGCGGCCCGGCGCACCGACCCCGGCCCGCTCGCCGGGGCGGCCGGGTGGCTGCGGGAGAACCTGCCCGCCACCCCGGTCGTGGTCGACGACGCCGCCTGGGTGGACCTGGTGCGCGCGGGCCGCGACCCCGCGCTGACCACCCGCGCCGCCGCGGGCGAACCGCCGCCCGACGCCTGGGTGCTGCTGACCCCGG
>NZ_JAJCXD010000088.1:0-5621 GCF_021056305.1 Actinokineospora sp. PR83 | reverse complement strand
CGCTGGCCGAGCGCCGCCGCGCCGAGGGCCGCCCCGGCGTCGCCCTGGGCTGGGGCCCGTGGGCGGGCGGCGGCATGGCCGAGGGGGCGGGCCTGGAACGCCACGGCCTGCGCCCACTGCCGGTGCCGACCGCCATCGCTGCGCTCAGCCGCTCGGCCCGCGCGCAGGGCGTGGTCGTGCTCGCCGACGTCGACTGGCGCCGCTTCGCCGACACCTTCACCGCCGCCCGGCCCAGCCCGCTGCTCGGCGGCCTGCTGCCCACGCCGGAGACGGCCGCCGAGCAGCCCGAGCCCGACCTGCTCGCCCGGCTGCGCGCGCTGCCCGCCGCCGAGCGGCCCGCGCACCTGGTCCGGCTCGTGCGCGGGCACGCCGCCGAGGTGCTGGGGCACGACTCGCCCGCCGCCGTCGGGGCCACCCGCTCCTTCCGCGACCTCGGGTTCGACTCGCTCAGCGCGGTGAAGCTGCGCGACCGGCTGCGCGCGGCCACGGGGCTGGCGCTGCCCGCCACGTTCGTCTTCGACCACCCCACCCCCGCGGCGGCAGGCGCTGAGCTGCTGGCCTGCCTGGTCCCCGCCGAGGACACCGACGCCGAGCTGCGCAGGCTCGTCGCCTCCGTTCCGGTCGAGCGGCTGCGCGCCGCGGGCCTGCTCGACGCCCTGCTGGAGCTGGCCCGCGACCCGGGCGAGCGCTCCGGTGCCGACGACCCCGACGACCCCGCGGACGCCGACGACCTCGGCGGCGGGGACCCGGTGGACGACGGCACCGACCTCGACGACATCGACGAGATGGACGCCGACCGGCTGATCCAGCTCGCCCTCGACCACACAGACGCCTGACGGCCCGGGAGCGCACCATGACGACGTCGAACGACAAACTCCTCGAGGCCCTGCGCGCGTCGGTCAAGGAGGCCGAGCGGCTGCGCAGGCGCACCCGCGCCCTGCAGGACCGCCAGTCCGAGCCCATCGCCGTCGTCGGCATGGCCTGCCGCTTCCCCGGCGGGGTGAGCTCCCCCGAGCAGCTCTGGGAGCTGCTGGTCGCGGGCGGCGACGCCGTGGGCGACTTCCCCGCCGACCGCGGCTGGGACCTCGACGCCCTCTACGACCCCGACCCGGACCGCCCCGGCACCTCCTACACGCGCCGTGGCGCGTTCCTCGACGACGTCGCCGGGTTCGACGCCGACCTGTTCGGGGTCAACCCGCGCGAGGCACTGGCGATGGACCCGCAGCAGCGCCTGCTGCTGGAGACCACCTGGGAGGTCTTCGAGCGCGCCGGGCTCGACGCCACCACCCTGCGCGGCAGCCGCACCGGCGTCTACGTCGGCGCCAACGTCCACGACTACCCCGAGGCCCTGCGCGGCGCGCCCGACGACCTCGGCGGCTACGTCGCCACCGGCAACGCGGCCTCGGTGGTGTCCGGGCGCATCGCCTACGCCTTCGGCCTGGAGGGCCCGGCGGTCACCGTCGACACCGCGTGCTCGGCGTCGCTGGTGTCGCTGCACCTGGCCGTGCAGGCGCTGCGGGCGGGGGAGTGCGACCTGGCCGTCACCGGCGGGGCCACCGTCATGGCCAGCCCGGCGGCGTTCACCGAGTTCTCCCGCCAGCGCGGCCTGGCCGCCGACGGCCGGTGCAAGCCGTTCGCCGCCGCGGCCGACGGCACCGGCTGGGGCGAGGGCGTCGGCGTGCTGCTGGTGGAGCGGCTCTCGGACGCCCAGCGCCTCGGGCACCGCGTCCTGGGCGTGGTGCGCGGCACCGCGGTCAACTCCGACGGCGCCTCCAACGGCCTGACCGCCCCCAACGGCCCCTCCCAGCGCCGGGTCATCCGCGCCGCCCTGGACAACGCCCAGCTCACCACCGCCGACGTCGACGCCGTCGAGGCGCACGGCACCGGCACCGCGCTCGGCGACCCGATCGAGGCCCAGGCCCTGCTGGCCACCTACGGCGCCGACCGGGACCGGCCGCTGCTGCTGGGCTCGCTGAAGTCCAACATCGGCCACACCCAGGCCGCCGCGGGCGTCGCCGGGGTGATCAAGATGCTGCTGGCCCTGCGCCACGGCACCCTCCCCGCGACGCTGCACGTCGACGCGCCGAGCCCGCGCGTGGACTGGTCGGCTGGCGCGGTGGAGGTCGTCACCGCCGCCCGCGAGTGGCCCGCAGTCGACCGCCCGCGCCGGGCGGGGGTGTCCTCGTTCGGCATGAGCGGCACCAACGCCCACGTCGTGCTGGAACAGGGCCCGGCCACCGACCCCGCCGTCGAGTCCGCCGCCACCGAGCCCGCCTCGTCCGGCCCGGTGCCGTGGTTCCTCTCCGGCGGCTCGGACGCGGCGCTGCGCGCGCGGGCGGCCGAGTTGGCCGGGACGGGCGCCGACGCCGCCGATGTGGCGCGGTCGCTGGTGTTCACCCGCACGGCGCTGCGGGCGCGGGCCGTGGTGGTCGGCTCCGGCGACGTGCTCGCGGACGGCGTCGCCGCGTTGGCGGCGGGGGTTCCGCACCCCGCCGTCGTCACCGGGGCCGCGGGCGAGCCTGGGCGGACCGTGTTCGTGTTCCCGGGTCAGGGTTCGCAGTGGGTGGGGATGGCGCGGGAGTTGGCTGCGTCGTCGGAGGTGTTCGCGGCTCGGTTGGCTGAGTGTGACGCGGCTCTGAGCGAGTTCAAGGGCTGGTCGTTGGACGAGGCTTTGGGTGATGCGGCGTTGTTGGAGCGGGTGGATGTTGTTCAGCCGGTGTTGTGGGCTGTGATGGTGTCGCTCGCGGAGGTGTGGCGTTCGTGGGGGATTGAGCCTGCTGCGGTGGTGGGGCATTCGCAGGGTGAGATCGCGGCTGCTGTGGTGGCGGGTGCGTTGTCGCTTGAGGACGGTGCGCGGGTCGTGGCGCTGCGGTCGCAGGTGCTGCGTAGGTTGGCCGGGCGCGGTGGCATGGTGTCGGTTGCCGCGGGTGTGGAGGCGGTGCGGGCGCGGATCGCTGCGTTCGGGGAGCGGCTGTCGGTCGCGGCCGTCAATGGCGCGTCGGCCGTGGTGGTTTCCGGTGAGCCGTCCGCCCTGGATGAGCTGGTCGCCTGCTGTGAGTCCGATGGTGTTCGGGCCAGGCGGATTCCGGTGGATTACGCGTCGCATTCGGCTCAGGTCGATGAGCTGCGCGATGAGTTGATGGTGGTGCTGGAGCCGGTGCGGCCCCGGGTTGGTTCTGTGCCGGTGTATTCGACGGTGACGGGCCGGGTGGAGGACGGCTCGGTGATGGGGGCCGGGTACTGGTTCGACAACCTCCGGTCCACTGTGGAGTTCGCTGGCGTCGTGCGGCGGCTGGTGGACGACGAGTTCGGCGTGTTCGTGGAGTGCTCCCCGCACCCGGTGCTCACCATGGCCCTGCCCGACGACGTCGTCGCCGTCGGCTCGCTCAAGCGCGACCACGGCGGGCTCGACCGGATGCTGCTGTCCCTCGGTGAGGCCGTCGTCGCGGGCACCACCCCGGACTGGGCCGCGGTCCTGCCCGGCGACGGCCGCGCCGACCTGCCCACCTACCCCTTCCAGCACCAGCGCTTCTGGCCCGCGCGCGGTGCCGCCGACCTCACCTCCACCGGCCTGGTCGGCACCGGGCACCCCCTGCTCGGCGCCGCCCTGTCGCTGGCCGACAACAACGGCGTGGTGCTCACCGGCACGCTGTCCACCGCCACCGCGCCCTGGCTGGGCGACCACGTCGTCGGCGGCCGGGTCGTGGTGCCGGGCACGGCGCTGCTCGACCTGGTGCTCGCCGCGGGCCGCCAGGCCGGGGTACCGCACGTGGACGGGCTGACCCTGCACGAGCCGCTGGCGCTGCCCGCCACCGTCCAGGTCTCCATCGGCGCGGGCGCGGACTCGCGCCCGGTCACCGTCTTCGCCCGCCAGGACCCCGCCGACGAGTGGGTCCGCCACGCCAGCGGCGCCCTGCGCGCCGAGCCGGTCGAGGTCGCGGCGGGGCAGTGGCCCGCCGACGCCGAGGAGGTCCCCCTCGACGGCCTGCACGACCGGTTCGCTGAGGGCGGCATCGCCTACGGCCCCGCCTTCCGCGGCCTGGCCCGCGCCTGGCGCCACGGCGACGAGGTCCTGGCCGAGGCCGCGACCGACGTCGACACCGGCGGCTTCGGCGTGCACCCCGCCCTGCTCGACGCCGCGCTGCACGCCCTGGCCACCGCCGAGGGCGCGCCCGCGCTGCCCTTCGACTGGCAGGGCGTCACGGTGCACGCCACCGGGGCCCGCGCCGTCCGCGCCCGGATGACACCCGCCGGACCCGACGCGGTCTCGCTCGTCGTCACCACCCCGGACGGCGAGCCGGTGCTCACCGCCGAGCGCCTGTCCTTCCGCCCCGCCGACCTGTCCGCCCCGGCCACGCCGCTGCACCGGCTGGACTGGACCCCCACCCCCTCGACCGGCGCGGACCCGGTCGACCTCGCGGACGCGCACGCCGACCTGCCCGCCCCGCTGGTCGTCCGCTGCCCCGCCGGGACGACCGCCGCCGACGCCCTGCCGCTGCTGCAAGCCTGGTCGGCTCGCGACGCGGGCCTGCTGACCCTGGTCGTGGCCACCGACCCCGACGGTGCGGGCGCCGCGGGCCTGACCCGCAGCGCCGCCGCCGAGCACCCGGGCCGCTTCGCCGTGGTGGAGACCCCGGACGCCGTCCTGCTCCCGGCGGGCGACGAGCCGTGGACCCGGGTCCTCGACGGCGCCCTGCACGCCCCCCGCCTCGCCAGGGTCGCCGACGAGGGTGCGGCCGACCCGTTCCCCGCCGACGGGCCCGTGCTCGTCACCGGCGGCACCGGCACCCTCGGCGCGGAGGTCGCCCTGCACCTGGCCCGGCGGGGTGTGCGCACGCTGGTGCTCACCAGCCGCCGCGGCCCGGCCGCGCCCGGCGCCGCGGACCTCGTCGCGCGGCTGGCGGAGCAGGGCGCGGAGGCCACCGTCCACGCCTGCGACGCCGCCGACGCCGACGCGCTGCGCGCCCTGCTCACCGAGCACCCCGTCACCGCCGTCGTGCACACCGCGGGCGTCCTCGACGACAGCGTGCTGGCCGCGGTGACCCCCGACCGGCTCGCCGCCGCCGCGACCCCCAAGGTCACCGCCGCCCGCGCGCTCGACGAGGCCACCGCCGGGCTCGACCTCACCGCGTTCGTGGTGTTCTCCGCCGCCGCGGGCCTGTTCGGCAACCCCGGCCAGGGCGCCTACGCCGCCGCCAACGCCGCCCTCGACGCGCTCGTCGCGCGCAGGCGCGCCCAGGGCAAGCCCGGCACCGCGCTCGCCTGGGGCCTGTGGGACCAGGCCAGCGGGATGACCGGCCACCTCGACGCCGCCGCCGTGGCCCGGCTGGCCAGGGCCGGGGTCGCCCCGCTGCCCACCGCCACCGCCCTCGCCCTGTTCGACGCCGCCACCGCCCGCGACGAGGCGCTGCTGGTCCCGGTCGGGCTCGACCTCGCCGCGCTGCGCGCGCGCCCCGAGGTGCCGCACCTGCTGCGCGGCCTCGTCGGCCCGCGCCGGGCGCACCTGCGGTCGGTCGAGGCGGGCGGCGCCGACACCCTCGCCGGGCTGACCGGCGCCGAGCGCGAGCGCACTCTCCTCGACCTGGTGCGCACACACGCCGCGGCCGTCCTCGGCCACGCCT
>NZ_JAJCXD010000087.1:0-29408 GCF_021056305.1 Actinokineospora sp. PR83 | reverse complement strand
GCAGGCGGGCTCGGCGGGTCCGCTCCCGCCGAGGGCCCGGCGCGCGGCGGCGCCAACAACCCCCTGGGCCGTGGTGGCGTGGCGGGCGCGGGCTCGTTCTCCGGTGACTCGCTGCTCGGCGGCCGCAACGGCACCGCCGGTGCCGCGGGCGGCAAGGCGGGCGTGGGCGCCGGGGCCGTGGGCGGCGCCCGCGGTGCGAACGCCGACGAGGAAGAGGACTTCGAGCACGCCAGCTACCTGGTCGAGACCGACGACATCTTCGGCGACGAGCGGCACGTGGCACCGGGCGTGCTCGGTTCCGACCGGTGACGGCGTTCGGGGTCATCGACGTGGACGACCGCCCACCCATCGCGCTGTCCGCGCTGGAGTTCGACGTCCTCTGGGGCCACCTGCGGCCGGGCACCATGCCGCTGGTCGTCAAGGTGCCCTCCCCGGGCAAGACCTACGAGGAGCGCGCGGCGATCGAGGAGCGCGTGTGGGCGGACCTCGACCGGCGCGGCCTCGGCCGCAAGGTCGACGTGCACCCGGAGGTCGAGCACCTGTTCACCCTGCTGGCCCGCCCGGACCGCGAGGTCGACGCCCGCACCTGGGTGGGCCGCGGCCTGCGCCTGATCGCCTGCGCGGCGGGCGACGACGCGGCGCTGGCGGTCCTCAGCGAGGACTCGATCACCCTGAGCCGCACCTCGGCGGCCAACCTCCCCGCCGCCGCCGTCGGCGTCCTCCCGGCCCACCCGCCGGGCCCCGGCCAGTCGGTCACCCTCCGCACCGAGGACTTCGAGGCGGCGGCCCGAGCCACCGACGGCACCCGCAAGGGCTTCGAACTGGCCCTCTCCGCCCAGGGCCTGCGCTCCGACGACGTCACCGCCCTGGTCGAGATGATCGACGACGTCCGGGGCACCGGGAACTTCGGGGCCGCCGCCCGCGACCGCCTCGGCCGTCGACTCCGCGCGGACCGGGTCGTCTCGTTCTTCGACACCGACGCGGGCCGCTACGTCCAGATCCGCCGCGCCGCCCCGGACGGCACCTTCTGGACCACCATCTCCCCCGCCGACCAGCGCCGGATGGTGCACCAGGTGGACGAGGTGCTCACCGAGGTCCGCCGGACCGCCGAGGGCTGAGCGCGTGACCCCCCACCCACCCCGGGGCTGACCCGGTGCCCTCCCGCAAACCGGTCACCGCCACCGACCTCCGCACCGCCATCACCGAGGTCCTCCCCTGGCTGCGCGACGGCGCCCCCCAGCCCCCGCGCCCCACCCTGGCGGCAGCGGTCCGCCTGAGCCTGCGCACCCTGGAACAGGACGCCCCCGGCCACACGGTCGAGGTCCGCGTCCCACCCTTCGCGGCGGTCCAGTGCATCGAGGGCCCCCGCCACACCCGGGGCAACCCACCCAACACGATCGAAACCGACCCCAGGACCTGGCTCGAACTCGCCACCGGCGCCCTCGACTGGTACACGGCGGTCGCCGAATCCAGGGTCTCCGCCTCCGGCTCCCGCGCCGATCTCTCCGACCACCTGCCCCTGCTGCGCTTCTAGCGCAGGCCCAGCCCCCCGAACCCCACCGGCGCAACGGCCGACCACCTCGCCAACCGCCAGTCTGGCGGCCAGCCACGCCGAACCCCACCGGGCGCAGCCACCGACCACCTCGCCAACCGCCAGTCTGGCGGCTAGCCACGCCGAACCCCACCGGCGCAGCGATAGCCGACCACCCCGCCAACCGCCGGCCCGGCTAAGCAGAGGCCCGGGTGGGTGGATGTGCTTGGGTGGGGGTGCCGATCATGTGCAAGCCTGCTTGGGCTGTGGGGCATCTTTTCGCCCCACTCGGTCACACTGGGCGCATGATCGGCGTAGGGGCCCCGCCCAAGCGGATCCACCCACCCGGGCACCAGCGACAAAATCCCGGCGCTTTTAAGGTCAGGAACCGGAAACCCCGACCGGCTCCAGCACCTCGGGCCGCGCCCGCCGCAACGCCGCCCACATCAACACCGCCCCCACCACGGCCAGCACCCCGTACACCGCCAGCAACTCCGGCGGCGTGGTCCCGGTCAGCGCGTCCCCCAGCAGCACCGCCGCCACCGTCCCCGGCACAGACCCCAGGAACGTCCCCGCCAGGTAGGGCTGCCACCGGATCTCCGACAGCCCGCAGCAGTAGTTCATCGCCGAGAACGGCACCATCGGGATCAGCCGCAGCCCCAGCACCCCGGCGAACCCGCTGCCGGTCAGCCGCGAGTTCACCGCCCGCAGCACGGCCCGCTCCAGGTGGGGTTCGACCCACCGCCGCCCGAGGCCGCGGCTGAGCCAGAAGGCCAGGGCGGCGGCGATGGTGGTGGCCGCCATGGCGATGACGATGCCCCAGCCCTCGCCCAGCACCAGGCCCACCGACAGGTTGAACACCGTGCGCGGCACCGGGGGGACGGTCAGCAGCGAGTACGCCGCCAGGAACAGCACCGGGGTGGCCCAGCCGAACCCGGCCGCCCAGTCGCGGACCTCGACCGGGCTGGGGATGGGCACCAGCGAACCCGCCACGACCAGCGCGACCACGGCGGCGAGCAGTGCGATCAACACGCGGCGTCCCGACACCCGCGCAACGGTATCCGGCGACCGGTGCGCGGACCCCACCGCCGACCCCGTCGGTGACGCGGCCCACCTCGCCGCGGTCGGTGCACCGCCGAACAGCACCTACACTTGGGGTGAGCCCAGTTCCGTCCTAGGGAGTGCTTGAGTGGTCACCGACCAGTCCGCAACTGGCCCGTCGTCCCAGCAAGATCCCGACCAGCCGGATCCCGAGCCGCGCGAGGAGTGCGGTGTCTTCGGGGTCTGGGCCCGCGGCGAGGAAGTCGCCAAGCTCGCCTACTACGGCCTCTACGCGTTGCAGCACCGCGGCCAGGAGGCGGCGGGCATCTCCGTCTCCGACGGCAGGCAGATCGTCGTCTTCAAGGACCTCGGGCTGGTCAGCCAGGTGTTCGACGAGCAGGTGCTGTCCAGCCTGCGCGGGCACATCGCCGTCGGGCACTGCCGGTACTCCACCACCGGCTCCACCACCTGGGAGAACGCCCAGCCGACGTTCCGCACCACGGCCACCGGCAGCGGTCTGTCACTGGGCCACAACGGCAACCTGGTCAACACCGCCGAGCTGCGCGACCGCGGTGTCGAGCTGGGTGTCGGCGCGATGCGCGGGGCCACCACCGACTCCGACCTGCTGACCGGGCTGCTCGCCGCCGGTGCCGCCGACAAGGGCATCGAGCAGGCGGCCATGGAGCTGCTGCCGACCGTGCGCGGCGCCTACTGCCTGGTCTTCGCCGACGAGTCCACCCTCTACGCCGCCCGCGACCCGCACGGGGTGCGGCCGCTGGTGCTGGGGCGGTTGGAGCGCGGCTGGGTCGTGGCCAGCGAGACCGCGGCCCTGGACATCGTGGGTGCCTCCTTCGTCCGCGAGGTCGAGCCCGGTGAGCTGATCGCCATCGACGCCGAGGGGCTGCGCTCGTCGCGCTTCGCCACCCCGGAGCCCAAGGGCTGCGTCTTCGAGTACGTCTACCTGGCCCGCCCGGACACCACGATCGCCGGTCGCGGGGTGCACGCCACCCGGGTGGAGATCGGTCGCAAGCTGGCCGTGGAGTTCCCGGCCGAGGCCGACATGGTCATCCCGGTGCCGGAGTCCGGCACCCCGGCCGCCATCGGGTACGCCCAGGCCAGCGGCATCCCCTACGGCACCGCGCTGGTCAAGAACGCCTACGTCGGGCGCACCTTCATCCAGCCGTCGCAGACCATCCGCCAGCTCGGCATCCGGCTCAAGCTCAACCCGCTGCGCGACGTCATCCGCGGCAAGCGGCTGGTCGTGGTGGACGACTCGGTGGTCCGCGGCAACACCCAGCGGGCCCTGGTGCGGATGCTGCGCGAGGCCGGTGCGCTGGAGGTGCACGTGCGGATCGCCTCGCCGCCGGTGCGCTGGCCGTGCTTCTACGGCATCGACTTCGCCTCCCGCGCCGAGCTGATCGCCAACGGCCTCGACCTCGACGGCATCCGCCGCTCCATCGGCGCGGACACCCTGGGCTACGTGTCGCTGGAGTCGCTGATCGCGGCCAGCGAGCAGCCGCGCAGCAGGCTGTGCTCGGCCTGCTTCGACGGCGAGTACCCGATCCCGCTGCCCGACGACGCGCTCATCGGCAAGCACCTGCTGGAGGGGATCGAGAAGGGTGTGACCGGCTCCGCCGCACCCGTCCCGGCCGCCGGGTACGGTGCCGAGGACGCCCTGCGTCGCCCCTGATCGCCCGGCAGCCCGCCGCCCCGCCCGCCTCCGACCTGATTCGAGCCATGACTGAGAACCTCGCGTCCGAGCCCGCCCTGTCCGCCACCTACGCGGCCGCGGGGGTGAGCATCGACGCCGGTGACGAGGCCGTGGAGAAACTCAAGCCGTGGGCGGCGAAGGCCACCCGGCCGGAGGTGCTCGGTGGCATCGGCGGCTTCGCGGGCCTGTTCCGGCTCAGGCTCGACCGCTGGAAGGAGCCGGTGCTCGCCTCCTCCACCGACGGCGTGGGCACCAAGATCGCGGTCGCCCAGGCGCTCGACATCCACGACACCGTGGGCATCGACCTGGTCGCCATGGTGGTCGACGACCTGGTGGTCTGCGGCGCCGAGCCGCTGTTCCTGCAGGACTACATCGCCGTCGGCAAGGTCCTCCCGGACCGGGTCGCGCAACTGGTGAAGGGCATCTCCGAGGGCTGCGTGCAGGCCGGGTGCGCGCTGCTGGGCGGCGAGACCGCCGAACACCCCGGCCTGATGACCGACGGCGCCTACGACCTGTCGGCGACCGGGGTCGGCGTGGTCGAGGCCGACGCCGTGCTCGGCCCGGACCGGGTCCGCCCCGGTGACGTGCTGATCGGCATGGGCTCCTCCGGCCTGCACTCCAACGGCTACTCGCTGGCCAGGCACGTGCTGCTGCAGATCGGCCGCATCCCGCTGTCCGGGCACGTCGAGGAGTTCGGCCGCACCCTGGGCGAGGAGATGCTGGAGCCGACCCGCATCTACGCCAAGGACTGCCTGGCGCTGGTCGCCGAGGCGGAGGTGCGCACCTTCGCCCACATCACCGGCGGCGGCCTGGCCGCGAACCTGGCCAGGGTGCTGCCGCCGGGCCTGCACGCCACCCTGGAGCGCGGCACCTGGACCCCGCAGCCGGTCTTCTCGATGATCGCCCAGCGCGGCCGGGTGGCCCGCGAGGAGATGGAGCGGACGTTCAACATGGGCGTCGGCATGGTCGCCGTGGTCGCGCCGGAGGAGGCCGACCGCGCGCTGGCCGTGCTCACCGCCCGGCACGTCCCGTGCTGGCTGCTCGGCGAGGTCCGCCCCGCCACCGACGCCGACGGCCCGCGCGCCGAGCTGGTGGGCGAACACCCGCGCTTCTGACCGCCTGATCGCAGCCCCGGGGCAACCCGGCCCCGCCCCGCGCCGTTCTACCTCCGGAGCGTGCGAGGGGAGGGACCGCCGTGTCGGACCGCGACAGCGAGTTCGGTGAGTACCTGGACAGCCGCGCCGCCGTGATGCGCAGGACCGCGTACCTGCTCTGCGGCGGCGACTGGCACCGGGCCGAGGACCTCGTGCAGACGACCCTGGCCAAGATCTACGCGGCGTGGCCCCGGCTGGTCCGCGGCCACGGCATCGACGGGTACGCGCGCAAGGTCATGGTCCGCGCGGCCATCGACGACTCCCGGCGGGCGTTCCGCAGGCGGGAGAACGCCGTCGAGCGGCTGCCCGAGGTCGGCGTGCCGCCCGCCGGGGTGGACGACGCGGTCGACGTGCGCCGGGCGCTGGCCCGGCTGCCCGCGGGCCAGCGCGCCGTCGTCGTGCTCCGCTACTGGGACGACCTGTCCGTCGCCGAGACCGCCAAGGCGCTGGGCAAGAGCGAGGGCACCATCAAGAGCCAGGCGTCGAAGGGCCTCGCCACCCTGCGCACCCTGCTGGCCGACGGGCGAGTGGCCGTGGAGGGGCTGCGATGAGCGAGTTCACCGAGTCCGACATCCGCGCCGCCCTCGACCGGGCGGTGGCGGGCGAGCCGCCGTTCACCCTGGACCGCGCGGCGGTCTTCGCCGAGGGCCGCCGCCGGGTGCGCCGCCGCCGCACCGCCGCCTACGGCTTCGCGGCGGTCACCGCCATCGCCGTCATCGGCACCAGCACGCTGGCCGCGGGCGCCCTCAGCACCTCCCCGCAGCCCATGCCCCCGGCCGCCCCCACGGCCCCGGCGACCACCACGAAGCCCACGAAGCCCACCTTCCCCGCGTCGACACCCCCCTCCACCAGCACGACGACGCACTCCGCCGCCCCCGCGACCACCTCCGCCGACCGCAACTCCGCCGCCATGCGCGACGCGTCCATCGCCTGGCCCGTGGAGATCTTGCGGAAGGAGGGCGCGCACGGCGAGTGGTACCGGTTCGACGCCACGGGCACCCTGTCCGCCCGGCTCATCACCAAGACCGGCGACCGCAGGCTCATCGTGCAGCTCCGGGGCCCCGAGGGGGTCCCGCCCGCGACCGAGTGCCCGCCCGCGACGCGGTCGAGCCTGGTCTGCTCCCGCTACGACCACCCGGACGGCACGGTCCTGCGGGTCCTGGAGGACCACGCCGCCTCGTCGATCGTCGTCACCTCGCTGCGCCCCGACGACACCTACGTCACCGTGCAGGAGACCGCCTCGGGCATCCTCCCGTCGCGGCTGGCGCGGGTGCTGGAGACCCACACGGTCGTCGACCTGGCCCTGGTGGAGGGCCTGAGCGCCACCGGGGGATAACCACTACGCCGAACCCGGCCGCCGCGGCCATACTGGTGGTGTGGCCGAGGACCTGGTGGTGACCCGCGCGCTGGTGATCCCGGCGGGCGAGCTGCGCGAGCGCTTCTCCCGCTCGTCGGGTCCCGGCGGCCAGGGCGTCAACACCGCCGACAGCCGCGTCGAGCTGTCCTTCGACGTGGCCGGTTCGCAGGCCGTCCCCGAGCACCTGCGCCCGCGGCTGCTGGCGAAGCTGTCGTCGCGCCTGGTCGACGGCGTCCTCACGATCGCCGCGAGCGAGTTCCGCGCCCAGCTCGCCAACCGCGCCGCCGCCCGCGACCGCCTCGCCGCCCTCCTGCGCGACGCCGCCGCCCCGCCGCCCGCGCCCCGCCGGGCCACCAAGCCCTCGCGCGGTTCCCGCGAGCGCCGGATCACCGACAAGAAGCGCCGGTCCCGCACCAAGCAGGGCCGCCGCGTTCACCCGGACGACTGATAACCGGCTCACCACCGGGAACACCCCCCGGCCATTCGGCGCTGGACCCTTCGAGAGCACTCGAACCGCGTCGGAGGAGAACCCGTGAGCCTGTTGTTCAGCCCGCTCGACCTGCGCTCGGTCACCCTGCCCAACCGGGTGGCGGTCAGCCCGATGTGCCAGTACTCGGCCACCGGTGGGCTGCCGAACCACTGGCACCTGGTGCACCTGGGGTCGCGGGCGGTCGGCGGCGCCGGGCTGGTTCTCGCCGAGGCCAGCGCGGTCGAGCCGATCGGCCGGATCTCCCCGGAGGACACCGGCATCTGGTCGCCGGAGCACGTCGAGGCGTGGCGGCCGATCACGGCGTTCATCAAGCAGCAGGGATCGGTGCCCGGCATCCAGCTCGCCCACGCGGGCCGCAAGGCCTCCACCTACAGCCCGTTCGCCGAGGGCCGCGGCGGTGTCGCCGACGCCGACGGCGGCTGGACCCCGGTCGGCCCGACCACCGAGCCGTTCGTCGACGCCTACCGCACCCCGGCGGCGCTGACCGAGGCCGACATCGCCGAGGTCGTGCGGAAGTTCACCGAGGCCGCCCGGTACGCCGTCGAGGCGGGCTTCGAGGTCCTGGAGGTGCACGCCGCCCACGGCTACCTGCTGCACGAGTTCCTCTCACCGCTGTCGAACACCCGGACCGACGCCTACGGCGGCGACGCCGAGGGCAGGCTCCGGTTCCCGCTGGAGGTCGTCCGCGCGGTCCGCGCCGCCGTCGGCGAGGACGTGCCGGTCCTGGCCCGCCTGTCGGCATCCGACTGGACCGAGGGCGGCCTGACCGCCGAGGACAGCGCCGACATCGCCCGCGCCCTGGTCGACGCGGGGGCGGACCTCATCGACGTCTCCAGCGGTGGCAACGTGCCGTCGGCGCCCATCGAGACCGGCCCCGGCTACCAGGTGCCGTTCGCCTCGGTCATCCGCACCAAGGCGGGCGTCCCGACCGGTGCGGTCGGCGAGATCACCGACGCCCGGCAGGCGGAGGCCATCCTGACCGACGGCTCCGCCGACCTGGTCCTGCTGGCCCGCGAACTGCTCCGCGACCCGTACTGGCCGCTGCGCGCTGCCGCCGCCCTGGGCGACGAGGTGTCCCCGCCCGCCCAGTACGAGCGGGCGTTCTGAGGGCACGCCGATGACCACCCCGACGGTTCGCGCTGTCGGGGTGGTGCGGTGTGTGGTCGACGGCCCGGGGGCAGCGCGGAAGACCGCGGGTGCCCTGGTGTGGCGGGGGGTGAACGCGAAGGGGCTGCCGCGTGTTCCGGGGTGGCCGGTCCACGCCGCAGCCGTCTCCGTGATGTCGACGGTGACCCCACTCGACCAGGACGCGCTACCGTCCTGGACCCGCTGTGAAGGCCACCCCGGCGACCAGGGCCGCCGGGGTGGCCTTCACAGCGTTACGAGAGGGGATGCGGGGTCGGGTCCGGAGCCGGTGGCGCCGGACCCTAGCTTCATCGCCGGTAGTCGTCGTACTCGTCCTCGGACGAGTCCTCCAACCGGTCACTGGTGTGACCGTCTTCGGGCCCTCCACTCGACAGCTCGCGCTGAAGCGCGTCGAAGTCGGTGTGGTGTGAGCTGTACTTGAGCTCCCGGGCCACCTTCGTCTGCTTGGCCTTAGCTCGGCCGCGCCCCATGGCTCGACCCCCTCGCACAGTGACGGGGCGGCCGGGGGAACGGCGGCCCCGTAGATGTCGACAGTTGATTCCTGCCAACTACCGTACCGTGCCGAAGGGGTTCCGTGCGACGCGGCACGGTGTGCAGAAACCGACATCCCGGGGAACATCCCTCCCCGGCGCCGCGATGGCGACCCCCCGTGAAACGATGGGCGGGTGCCCCGTCCGTTCGTCGCCTACCTGAGGGTGTACGAGCCGTTGTCCGCGTTCGCGGAACCGCTGGCAGGGCGCCTGCGCGCCACGGTCGAGAGCACCCCCCTGGACCGCTCGGACGTCGCCCGCCGCGAGCGTGAAGTGTGGCTCAAGTCACAGCTCTACGCGCCCCCGGGCACCCTCCCCGGTGAACTCCCCGACGGCCGCCAGTCCACCAGCGCGGTCCGCGACCTCCTGGTGATCGACCCCGCCGAGGTCCCGGTCGAGGATGCCACCGTGGGCCCCGGCCCGCTGGTCTGCCCGCTGGACCTGCGCGCCCGCTCCGCGGCGGCGATGGTCGGCTTCATCTCCACCTCCACCCCGGTCCTGCGCGCGGCCGCCCTGGCGGGCACCGCGGAGTCGGCCAGGACCAGGGCCGCCACGGTCCTGGGCGACCTCCCCAACGGCGCGGTCCACGTGGTCTCCACGACCTGGACCGTCCCGCTGCCCTGGTTCGCCCTGGTCGACCCGGCCCACCGGCACGTGGTCACCGCCGCCTCCCGCACCGACCCGCACCGGCAGGTCTACTGGCGGGTGGCCATGGCCGACGCCCGGCGCCGGGCCGAGCGGGCGCAGGCCCTCGCCGCGCGCACCTTCGGCGAGGGCGGGCCCGCCAAGGTCCTCGCCGACACGGCCAAGTGGCTGGAGAACTTCCACGAGCACTCGGCGGTCGAACTCGACTACGGCGGCCTGGTCCAGCTCCTCACCGACGAGGAACTCGTGGGCGACACCTCGGCCGAGGACGTCCACGCCATCCTCCGGGCCATGGAGGACTCCGACTCCACCACGGTGGGCACCCGCTTCGAACGCCTGCGGGACTTCTGGGGCGACCTCGCCGCCAGGGAACAGCTCAACTGACCCCGCGACCGCCTACGCGTACTCGGACTCGTAGAGCGCGTTCAACTCGGCGTGCAGCTCCGGCGGCGCGGTCAGCTCCACCCCGTCCAGCACCCGCACCCGGGTGATCTTCCGGACGCTCGACGCCAGGAACACCGCGTCCGCCGCCCGCAGGTCGGCCACCGGGATCGGCTCCACCTTCGTGGTCCACCCCGCCCGCTCCGCGGCCCGGAACAACGCGCCCTGCGTGGTCCCCGCCAGCACCCCGCTCGACGGCGGCACCGTCCGCAGGGTCCGCCCCCGCACCAGCACCGCGGTGGAGGTCGGCCCCTCCAGCACGGTGCCGTCGGCGGCGGTGAAGATGACCTCCTCCGCCCCCTGGGTGGCGGCGTGGCGACCGGCGGCCATGTTCACCGCGTAGGACAGCGTCTTCGCCCCCAGCAGCAGCCACGGCGCCCCCGGCACGTCGGACGGGTCGAACCCGCGGGCCAGGGTCACCGCGGTGACCCCGGACACCCGGGCCCGCAACTGCGACGCCGCGATGGGCAGCCCCAGCGCGAACGAGGTGGTCGACCCGTCGCCGAACTCCGGCCCCCGGGTGTAGACCAGCTTCAGCGCCATCTCCCCGGCGGCGGGCCACTCGGAGATCACCACCGAGCACACCCGCTCCCACGCGGCCCGGTCCGGCTCCGGCAGGTCCAGCATCGCCGCCGACCGCGCCAACCGGTCCAGGTGCGGCCCCAGCTCGCGGGGCTTCCCGTCCACCACGAGCACCGTCTCGAAGACCCCGTCCCCGCGCAGCAGGCCGAGGTCGTCGACCCGGATGTGGGGGGCGTCGGGGTCGAGGACGGTCCCGTCCAGCATCGCCAGCACGCGCATGGGAGAACCCTACTGGCATAACATCGACGGGGTGGAAACCGCGCACCCGATAGCCAGGCGCCGTGCTGAACTGCGCGACACGCTGCACGGCCGCGGAATGCGGATGACCCCGCAGCGCCAGCTCGTGCTGGACGCGCTGCTGGAACTCGAGCACGCCACGCCCGAGCAGGTCTGCCAGCACGTGCAGCGCACCACCCCCACGGTCAACATCACCACCGTCTACCGCACCCTTGAGCTGCTGGAGAGCCTCGCGGTCGTCCGCCACACCCACCTCGGCCACGGTGCGCCGACCTACTCGGTGCACGAGCACGAGCACGTCCACCTGGTCTGCCACCGCTGCGGCCACGTCGACGAGGCCGAGCGCGAGGTCATGGACGAGCTGTGCGGAACACTGCGCGCCCGGCACGGGTTCCACCTCGACGCCAGCCACCTCGCGCTGTCCGGCACCTGCCGCGCCTGCTCCCAGGAGAACCCGTGACCCGCTCCCCCCTCCTCGACCTCCCCGGCGCCATCCCCGCCCCGGACGACTCCCCCGACGCGGCCGTCCCCTGGCACTTCGGCGACCCGTTCGCCGAACAGCGCGCCGCCGCCCGCGGGGTCGGCGTGGTCGACCGGTCGCACCGGGAGGTCATCGCCGTCCCCGGCGAGGAGCGGCTGTCGTGGCTGCACCTGGTCATCTCCCAGCACGTCACCGGCCTCGCCGAGGGCGCGGGCACCGAGGCGCTGATCCTCGACAGCCAGGGCCGTGTCGAGGCCCACATGCTCCTCGCCCACGTCGACGGCACGGTCTGGCTCGACACCGAGGCGGGCGCGCAGACCTCGGGCGCCCGCCCCGGCCGGGTTCCCCTGCTGACCTACCTGGAGCAGATGGTCTTCTGGTCCAAGGTCGAACCCCGCGACGCCACCGCGGAACGCGCGGTGCTGTCCCTGGTCGGCCCGCACACCCCGGACCTGCTGGCCAAGGCGGGCCTCCCGGTCCCCGACGGCCCCTACGCGGTCGCCGAGGGCGCGGGTGTCATCGTCCGCCGGATGCCCTGGCCCGGTCCCGATGCGGCGGACCTGCTGGTCCCCCGCGCCGACCTGCTCACCTGGTGGCAGCGCCTCACCGGGGCGGGCGCCCGCCCCATGGGCAGCCTCGCCTTCGAAGCCCTCCGCGTCGAATCCGCCCACCCCCGCGCGGGCCTCGACACCGACGAGAAGACCATCCCGCACGAGGTCGGCTGGGTCCACGTCGCCGCCCACGTCGCCAAGGGCTGCTACCGGGGCCAGGAAACGGTCTCGAAGGTCCACAACATCGGCCGCCCCCCACGCCGCATGCTCCTGCTCCACCTCGACGGCTCCGACACCGTCCCCGAACCCGGCGACCAGGTCCGCGCGGGCGAACGCGTGGTCGGCAAGGTCGGCTCGGTCGCCCAGCACCACGAACTGGGCCCCATCGCCCTCGCCCTGGTCAAGCGCTCCATCGAACCCGGCACCCCCCTCACCGTCGGCGAAACCGGTACCAGCGCCGCCATCGACCCCGACGCCATCCCCGCCGATTCCCCCGCCCTGGGCCGAGCCGCCGCCCAGGGCCTCCGAGGCTGACCCCCGGCCCGCTCGCCTGGTCCCACCCAGCCGAGGCGAGCCGGCCGCTCCCCGCCCCAGCCCACCACTGCCACTCCGATCCAGCACCACACCCACCCAAGCGCCCAGCGGCCACCAGCCACCCCACCGGGCGCCCAAACCCAACCCCGAACCAACATCCGAGATCAACAGTTCCCAGCAGCCCCCGAATCAATCCAACCGCGCCCCACCGACAAGACCGCCTGCCCGACCCGGGGTTGTCCACACCCCGGCCGGCCGGGTGACCACCTGGACGTCGTCTTCGTAGAGGACTGTTCCGGGATCGGGTGTTCGGCGCTCGACCCAATCCGTGCCGTAGCGGTCGAGCAGGTCGAGGTAGCCGGGGACGCGGTCGAGCAAATGGGTTGCGCTGCCTTTGAACCAGCAGGTCACCACGGGGTTCTTGGTCTTGTCGAACAGGGTTGGGTCCGTTGTGGCCGGGTTGGGGTAGGCGGCGTCGAACCAGTCGTTGTTCGTTCTCCACCAGTTCCGGTCGGCTGTGGTGAGCCTGCCGGTGTGGGCGAGCCGGTTGGCGAGCCCGAAGACACCGGTGTGGCGGCCGTGGGCATTGGGGGTGGCCGACTCGAAGCGGATGTAGAGCACCTGACCAGCATGGCATTCGCGGGCCGCGCAAGGCCCGTGGGCGAAGTCGGGCAGCCGGTGCGGGTGGTGACCGCGCACCCCCCGTCGACGGGCCCGGCGCCCGAGCCCCACCGCGCATGCCCGCCGTGTGCCAGGATTCGCGCCATGTCACCGTCGACTTCCCGCCCCGGCGCGCACGGCACGTTGATCACGGTCGCGCCGACCGGGGCCGAGCACAGCAAGGCGGACGTCCCCAACCTCCCGGTCACCGTCGAAGACCTCGTGCGGACCGCCAGGGATTGCGAGCGGGTGGGTGCCGCGATGATCCACCTGCACGTCCGCGACCGCGACGCCAAGCCCACTTTGGACCGGGGGCTCCTCGAAGAAGCCGTGCGGGCGGTTCGGGAGAGCTCCAACCTGATCGTGCAGTTGTCCACCGGTGGCGCGGTGACCGACCCCGAGGCCGACCGGCTCGCGGTGCTCGACGCGCTCCCGGATTCGGCTTCCTGCTCGATGGGCACCGTGAACTTCGGCGACGACGTCTTCCTCAACCGGTGGGAGTTCATCGTCGAACTGCACAAGCGGATGCAGGAGCGGAACATCGTGCCGGAGTACGAGATCTTCGACCTCGGGCAGCTCACCACCCTGCGCCGCCTCCTCGACGAGCACGGCCTCCCCTCGGGTGGGCACGTGCACCTCGACCTGGTGCTGGGTGTGCCCGGTGGCATGGCGGGCGACCTGGAGACCGTGGCCGCCGCGCTGCGGCTCATCCCCGATGGCGCGACGTTCTCCGCGACCGGGGTGGGGCGCAGCACGCTGCCGGTGCTGCTGGCCAGCCTGTCCGCCGGTGGGCACCTGCGGGTGGGCATGGAGGACACCACCACCTACGCCCGGGGTGAGAAGGTGAAGGACAACGCCCAACTGGTGGCCCGCGCGTCGAGCCTCTCGCGGATCGCGCAGCGACCGCCGATTGGTCCAGACGAGGCACGGGTACTCCTGGGGGTGGCGCGGTGAGCCACCGAGTCGCCAAGATGTGGCGGTCGGGGATCGAGTGTCGGAGGATGTGCCCGTGATCGAAGTCCGTCCCGGTGGACGCAGGCGCATCGACCGGGTGCTCGCGCCGGATTACGTCACCGATCTCGACCGCCTCGACCTCGGTGAGGTCCGGGCCCGGCGCGACGACGCCGCCCAGGAGGAGACCGACCTGTCCTACCTGCGCAGGCTGCTGCACGGTCGGATCGACATCGTGCTGGCCGAGCAGCGCCGCCGCGCCGACGGCGGCAGCGCCTCGGTGGTGGAGCAGTTGGCCAGCATCCTCGCCGACAACGCGGTGGGGCCCGCCATGGGTTCCGGGCGCCACCAGGTGATGGAGCCCTCGCGGGCGGAGGCGCACCGCAGGCACGTCGAGGCCCTGGTGTCCGACGCCGACCTGTCCGACGTGGCCGCGCTGCCGGACGAGCGGCTCGACTTGGCGCTGCGCACCTACCGGTCGGAGGAGGCGTCGGTGTCGCAGCGGCGGCGCCAGGTGCAGAAGGTGATGGACCTGCTCAACGAGCAGATCGGCAACCGCTACCGCGCGGGCAGCGCCTCGGTGGACGACCTGCTCGCCGCCGAGCGCGAGAAGCCCGACCGCGAGAAGCCCGCCGAGCGCGGGAAGCCGGGCGAGGACCGCTGAACCCGGCCAACCCGGTGCTCGCCGAGGTGGTGCGCTCCGGGTTCACCGAGTCGGTGCACCGCGGCTCGCTGGTCGTGCTCACCGGTGACCGGGTGCGCCTGGCGGTCGGTGACGTGGACTCGCCGGTCTTCCCCCGGTCGAGCAACAAGCCGTTGCAGGCGCTGGGGATGCTCCGCGCGGGGCTCGACCTCGACGACGCCGACCTGGCCATCGGGTGCGCCTCGCACAGCGGTGAGGCGGTGCACGTCGACCGGGTCCTGGCCCTGCTCGCCCGGCACGGCCTCACCGAGGACGACCTGGGGTGCCCGGAGGACTGGCCGCTGCACGAGGACAGCCGCGGCGACCGGCGCCGCCGGGTCACCATGAACTGCTCCGGCAAGCACGCCGCCATGCTCGCCACCTGCGCCCAGCTCGGCTGGGACACCGCGTCCTACCTCGCCCCGGCGCACCCGCTGCAAGCCGCCATCGCCGCCACCGTCACCGACCTCACCGGCACGCCGATCCCCGCCGTCGGCGTCGACGGCTGCGGTGCCCCGCTGTTCGCGCTGAGCCTCACCGACCTGGCCACCGCCTGCTCCCGGCTGGTCACCGCCCCGCCCGGCACCCGCAGGCGCCGCGTCGCCGACGCCATGCGCGCGCACCCGCACCTGGTCGGCGGCACCGGCCGCATCGACACCGCCCTGATGGACGCCGTCCCCGGGCTCCTGGTGAAGGGCGGCGCGGAGGGCGTCCACGTCCTGGCCCTGCCCGACGGCACGACCCTCGCCCTCAAGGTCGACGACGGCGCCGCGCGCGCCAGGACCCCGGTCCTCGGTGCCGTCCTGGAGTTCCTGGGCCACCAACCCCCGCCACTGGACACGGTGGTGCTGGGCGGCGGCGAACCCGTCGGCGAGGTGCGGGTCCCGGCGGGCCTGTTTGGCTCAGGTCCGCGGGCGTAACCGGACCTTCGTGCCCGGCCGCGCCTGGGCCAGGGCGGCCAGGTGCTCGGTCGGGACCACCCCGATCACCGGGTAGCCGCCGGTGGTGGGGTGGTCGGCCAGGAAGATCACCGGGCGCCCGCTCGCGGGCACCTGCACGGCACCGGTCACCACCGCCTCGCTGGTCAGCTCGCGCTCGGCGCGGGCCTCCGCGCGGACCAGGGGGCTGCCCAGCAGGCGCAGCCCGACCCGGTTGCTCTCCGGCGACACCGCCCAGGTCGCGGTGGAGAGCTGGGCGAGCGGGTCGGCGAACCAGTCCTCGCGCGGGCCCAGCAGCACCGGCACGGTCAGCCGGTCCGGTGGGCTGGGCGGGGCTACGGCGTCCTCACCGGTCGGCGGCCCGACCGGGGTGCCCAGCGGCAGCACGTCCCCGGCGCGCAGCGGGTCGGGGCCGATGCCGGAGAGGACGTCGGTGGACCGCGAACCCAGGTGCGGCGGGACGTCGAGGCCACCGGACACCGCGAGGTAGCTGCGCAGGCCCGCCCGCGGCGGCCCCAGCTCGACCACGTCGCCCGCGCGCAGGTGGACCGGGGCGTGCGAGCCGACGTCGCGGCCCGCGAGCAGGACCGGGGTGCTCGGGCCGGTCACCACGACCGTGCAGGACGCCTCGGCGCGCACCACCAGGCCGCCGAGGACCACCTCGATGCCCGCCGCGCCCTCGGCGTTGCCCGCCAGCCGGTTCGCCAGCCGCAGCGACGGCGCGTCCAGCGCCCCCGACGGCGGCACCCCCAGGTGCGCGTACCCGGGCCTGCCGAGGTCCTGGACCAGCGCGGACGGCCCCGGCGCCAGCACCGTCACCGCCCGCCTCACCCGGCCACCTCGAAGCGGACCGTGTCACCGGGGGCCAGCAGGGCGGCGGGGGTGCGGTGCGGGTCGAACAGCGGTTCGGCGCCCGCGGCGAGCCTGCCCAGCAGCCGCCAGCCGCCCGGGGACGCGCGCGGGTAGACGCCGGTGAACTCGCCCGCCACCCCGACCGACCCGACCGGCACCCGGGTGCGCGGCGTGTCCAGCCGCGGCTGGTGCAGCCGCCGGGGCAACCCGGTCAGGTAGCCGAAGCCGGGGGCGAACCCGGTGAACGCCACGGTGTACTCCGCCCCCGAGTGCAGCGCCACGACCGCGTCGACGCCCACCCCGGCGGTCGAGGCGACCAGTTCCAGGTCGGGCCCGTCGTATACCACCGGCAGCACCACCGGGCGCCCGGTGACCGCGGGGGCCACCGACAGGTCGGCGGAGGCGAGCAGCGGTCGCACCGCGGCGAGCGACGGCGAACCCGGCCGGAACGACACCAGCACGGTCCGCGCGGCGGGCACCAGGTCGACCACGTCCGGCAGCCCGGCCAGCAGCGCGCGGGCGGCGGCGACCTCGGCCAGCGAGCCCAGCTCGACCAGCACGGCGTCGGCGCCGCAGCGCAGCAGGCGCACGCAGGCGGTCAGCCGACGACGCGGCGCAGGTAGGCCGAGGTGTGCGGCTGCATCTCCTGGCCCATCATCGCCCGCTCCTCGACGTAGGCCAGGTCGACGCCGTTGACCAGCCCGTAGAGCCGCTTCGCCGCGTTGACCTCCTTGGCCGAGGCGGTCCGGGTGATGATGTCGGTCTCGATCTCCCAGGACGTCTGGGTGCGCGGGGCGCCGTAGTAGATCTCGGTGATGCCGGTGGCGTGCGCCAGCAGCACCTCCAGCGTGTCGTCCGGGCCGGGGCGCCACCAGCCGACCTCGCGGGCGGCCGGGCGGATCACGCCGCCGTCGTCGTCGAGCAACCAGGCCCGCGACTCGTACGACAGGAACGGCCGCCCGTCGTGGGCGAAGGTGATCTGCTGGCCGAACTTGAACGGCCCGTCGATCGTCGGGTAGACGACCTCGCCCTCCCCGCGCCAGACCCCGACCAGGGGCAGCAGGGCGAGCAGGTCGTCGTGCAGGTTCGGGCCCTCGCGCAGGTTCGCGGTGTCCGCCGGGATCGGCAGGTCGTCGAACTGCGGCAGGTTGCGGTGCCGGGTCCGCTCGGCCCGTTCCAGGGCAGCCTGGACCGCGGCGTCACCGCTGCCGGGGACGACCGGGGGCTGGTTCGCTGTCATCCGCTCAGCGCTGGTCGGCGTACAGGCGGTACACCACGTAGACCGCGAACCACGCGGTCACCAGGCCCACGATGACCAGCAGCGAGGTGAAGAAGATTTCCACGCCCCGCAGCTTAGCCGCTGCCGCCGCGGACAACCCGCCCGCGCCCGGTGGCCGTGCTCTCACCCGGACTCGGGAACGGCGACGGCCCCGGAGCACGGGTGCTCCGGGGCCGCCTGGTGCGCTGGGTCAGGCTGGTGCGCTGGGTCAGGCTGGTGCGCTGGGTCAGCCGACGCTGACCGCGACCTCGTGCAGGCCGGGGCCCGAGGCGTTGACCTTGGCCTCGCCGTTGCCGGAGCGGTGCAGCGCGCGCACCGTCCACTCACCCGGCGCGGCGAAGAACCGGAAGTCGCCGGTCTCGGCGGAGACGACCTCGGCGGTGAACTCGCCGGTGCCGTCGAGCAGGCGCACGAACGCCCCGCCCACCGGCTGGCCGCCGCTGGTCACCTTGCCGTTGAGGACGACCTCCTTGCCCGGGTCGACCCCGGCCGGGATGGCCGAGCCCTGCTCGGGGGCTCCGCAGCTATTGCTCATCGTTGTCTCCTTGACGGGGTTGACCGGGCTGTGTTCCGGGATCAGCTCTGGGCGCCGATTTCGACGGGGACGCCGACCAGGGAGCCGTACTCGGTCCACGAGCCGTCGTAGTTCTTCACGTCGCTGTAGCCGAGCAGCTCGTGCAGGGCGAACCAGGTGTGCGAGGAGCGCTCGCCGATGCGGCAGTAGGCGATGGTCGCCTTGCCCTCGTCCAGGCCCGCGTCCTTGTACAGCTCGCGCAGCTCGTCGTTGGACTTGAAGGTGCCGTCCTCGTTCGCGGCCTTGCTCCACGGCACGTTGATCGCGGTCGGGATGTGGCCCTTGACCTGCGCCTGCTCCTGCGGCAGGTGCGCCGGGGCGGACAGCTTGCCGGAGAACTCGTCGGGCGAGCGGACGTCGACGAGGTTCTTGGTGTTGATCGCGTCCACGGCCTCCTGGCGGAAGGCGCGCAGCGAGAGGTCCTGCTCCTTGGCCGAGTAGGTGGTCTCGTCGCGCGTGACGGCCTCGGCGTCGAGCGGGCGGCCGTCGAGCTCCCACTTCTTGCGGCCGCCGTCGAGCAGCTTCACCGCGTCGTGGCCGTAGAGCTTGAAGTACCAGTAGGCGTAGGCGGCGAACCAGTTGTTGTTGCCGCCGTAGAGGATCACGGTGTCGTCGTTGCCGATGCCGCGCGCCGACAGCAGCTTCTCGAAGCCGGCGCGGTCGACGAAGTCGCGGCGCACCGGGTCCTGGAGGTCCTGCCTCCAGTCGATCTTGACCGCACCGGGGATGTGCCCGGTGTCGTAGGCGCTGGCGTCCTCGTCGACCTCGACGAAGACCACTCCGGGGGTCTGGAGGTTCTCTTCGGCCCACGCGGCCGAAACCAGCACGTCTTCGCGGCTCATCGGGAAGTTCCCACTTTCTTTCTGGTTGACACGGCGTTGGTCGACACGGCTCAGTGGTCCGACACGGTCTTGGTGGACCCGGGCAGGCGGTGCAGCAGCAGGTAGGTCTCGCAGCCGAGGCAGAAGCCGAAGGCGGCGTTGAGGAACGCGGCGGCCAGCGCGAACGCGGTCGCCACCACGCCGAGCGCGGCGACGTCGAAGGCGTAGCCGAGGGTGCCCACCAGCGCGAACGCGAAGCCGACGCCCTGGGCGAAGCGCAGCGGCGCCACGTCCTCGCGCTCGTCGGTCGGCCCGAGCCTGGGCGCGACGAGGACGCGGTAGAGCACCGCGTACGGCGAGGCGGTCAGGCCGGCGAAGGCGCCGACGGCGAACACCGCCACCTGCGCGGCGAGCAGCGGCCACCAGCCGGTGAGCAGCACCGCCACGAGCACCGCCGCGGTCACCCAGGCGGCGAACCTGGGGCCGCGCGGGTCGACCTGCGGACGTGCGGACATGTGCTCTCCTGATCTGGGCACGAGGGTTTCCCGGCGTACCGGCGGTCGGTGCTGGGCACCGCGGCGGGCGTCGTACCCACCGGACCACCGCCGGTCAGATCACCGACACAGGCTGCTGTGCACGCGGCCGAAGTCCACCGCGCGGCGCCTGGTCAGGTTGCTGGACACGGGGGCGAGCTTACGCGCAGGCCCCCGGCCGTGAGAGGACCCGTCCACAGTCTGGGACAGGCCGGATGGGGCTTGTCAGCGGTGAACCCGCTGGTGGTGGACCCGGTCGGGCCTCAACCGGGCAGGTGCGGAGCCAGCGCCGAGAGCAGGTTTTCGCGTTTCGGGACGCCACCGACCCGCAGCAGTTCCACTCCTCGGGAGTCGACGGCGAGGGTGGTGGGGGTGCGCAGCACCGACAGCGCCTTCGCCAGCTCCGGGCGGTCGGTGAGGTCGATGTCGGCGTGCGCGAGTCCGTCGGTGCGCGCGGCCAGGTCCGACAGCAGGACCCGGGTCTGCCTGCACGGGGCGCAGAAGGTGGTGGATAGCTGCACCAGCGTCACCCGCGCGTCCGCGTCGAGCGCGGCGCGCACCTCAGCCGGGACCGGGACCGCGGTGTCGTCCCCGCGCGCGCGGACCCGGCCGTCCCTGGCCCGCAGGGCGAACCCGACCACCGCGGCCACCAGCAGCGTCCCCAGGGCGACCAGCGCACCCGTCATGCCCGTTCACCTCCGCGGGCGGGTCAGCTCCCGCCCAGCACCACGTCCGTCGCCTTGCCCTTCACCGAGAGCAGGCCCGGTTCGACGGTAACCGCGGTCGGCGTGACCCCGAACGGCAGGCTGCCGGTCGGCAGGGGGCGGGAGAACACCTTGAGGATGGTGTCCTCGACCGCGGACGGCAGCCGGGTGGCGCCCGCCGCGTTGCGCAGTTCCAGCCGCTCGGCGTTGATGGCGATGCTGTCCTGCTCCAGCGAGATGATCGAGAAGACGCACAGCTCGGTGGACAGGCCCGCCACCTCGACCGTGCCGCACAGCCGCACCCCGGCGGTGCTGCCCTCGGTGTCGGCGGTCTCGACGCTGTCCAGGTCGGTCTCGCCGCCGTCGGCGGGGGCGGTGGCGACCAGCGCCTTGCTCGCCGGGTCGATGGTCAGGTTCTTGATCGAGGCGATGACGCTGTTGCCCTGGTTCTCCTGCAGCGCGTGGTTGACGTCGGCGGCCTTGATCCGGACCTGGCCGTCGACCTCGCGGACCGGGATCTGCTTGAGTGAGCCGGACACCACGTCCGACAGCGGCGCCTTGATGCCGCGCAGGTCGGCGTGCACCTCGACGTCGCGCAGGGTGTCCTGCACCGGCACGCCCTTGGCGTCGACGGTCACCGTGTCGTACTCGCCCGCGATCACCTGGGCCAGGAAGGAGAAGCCGCCGACCTTCACCGAGGGGTCGTCGCGGAGGCCGAACTGCGCCTTGGCCCGCTTGGACACCTCGTGCTCGAACACCGCCGCCGCGCCGAAGTCGGCCGCGACCAGCAGCGCCGCCAGCACCACCAGGGTGATGACGAGCCGCCGCACCGCCTTGGACCGGCCCCGCCTGGGAGCCGCCTGCGGCCTGCCGGAGTTCGTCATGGTCGTCATCCCCGCCACCTGTCGTGTCTGTCCGTCGTGTGTGTCCGTCGTGCCCCTGGGGCTGTCCGTGCCTGCTCTGTCGCCCGTCCTCTTCCAAGGACTCGCGGGCACCCGGTCGGGTTGCGGAGCCGCCCCCATGATCCCCGTCGGCTCCCCGTGTCGAGCGCCGGGGCGGTCCTGCCGGGCACCGGGGCGGTCGGGTGGGTCGAGGAACGTGCACGGTGAGTGACTCTTCCGCGTGAAGGACTGGTCACAGCGGGTGTGGAACCGTCGGCCGATCACTGCCCGTCCGACTGGTCTGTGAGGCTCCAACCCGTTCGGAGGTACCGGATCGTGAGATCCGAAGCCGTGTTACGCATGATTCACAAAGCCAATTCCGAGGTGGTGAGGAAAGGTCTACAGAACCGATAACAGCAGGTCAACCGCTGGATTAACGTGGCTGTAACATGACCGCCCTGACCTGCGGCGAGTCCGCCCCGAGTGCGTACACCCGTGTGACGCAAGCGTCACGACCACGACATTCGCGCAGCTCGGCAGCTATTCTCCGCTAAGCCGAAATTCGAACTCCCGCTCCTCGACGTCGACGGCGCGGATTCACGCAAGAGAGAGGCGGACTCGCATGAGCCTCGACCTGCTGCTGCTGACCGCCGACCCGGAACCCGGTTCGGTCCTCCCCTCGCTGATGCTGCTGCCGCACACCGTGCGCACCCAGGCCCCCGAGGTCACCGCCCTGCTGGAGGCCGGTTCCCGCGACGCCGTCGTGGTGGACGCGCGCACCGACCTGGCCGCGGCCAAGAGCCTGTGCAGGCTGCTCACCAGCGGTGGCGACAGCTGCCCGGTGCTCGCCGTGGTCAACGAGGGTGGCCTGGTGGCCATCAACAGCGACTGGCGCATCGACGAGATCCTGCTGCCCACCGCGGGCCCGGCCGAGGTGGACGCCCGGCTGCGCCTGCTCACCTCGCGCGGCCCCGCCGGTGCCGCCGCCGACGGCGCGCTGCGCCTCGGCGAGCTGGTCATCGACGAGGCCACCTACATGGCGCGGCTGCGCGGGCGCCCGCTCGACCTCACCTACAAGGAGTTCGAGCTGCTCAAGTACCTCGCCCAGCACGCGGGCCGGGTGTTCACCCGGGCCCAGCTGCTGCAGGAGGTCTGGGGCTACGACTTCTTCGGCGGCACCCGCACCGTCGACGTGCACGTCCGGCGGCTGCGCGCCAAGCTCGGCCCCGAGCACGAGCAGATGATCGGCACCGTGCGCAACGTCGGCTACAAGTTCGTCCAGCCCCCCAAGGCGGGCGGCTCCCGCCGCGAGGTCGACTCCCTCGACGCCGACCTGGCGAACTTCTCCCTCGACGCCCGCTAGGCCCGAAGCACCCGCCGACGAGTCCCGGACACCTTCCCGGTGTCCGGGACTCGCCGCGTCCGGTGGGTAGGGTCGGACCCGTGACCGACCTGACCTGGGGCCCAGCCACCGACGAGATCCGCCCGCTGCTGCTCGCCGCCTCGGCGGCGGACGGGCGCCCCGAGGTCTCCCCGGACGGCCCGCTGCCGCGCGAGTTCCGCGGCGGCGAGCAGCTCGTCGCCGTCCGCGACCACACCGTGGTCGGCTACGCCCACCTCGACACCGACGGCGACGCGCACGGCAACCAGGTCGCCGAGGTGCTCGTGCACCCCGAGCACCGCCGCCGCGGCGTCGGCACCGAACTGGTCCGCGAGGTCCTGGCGCACGCCGCGGACGGCGTCCGGCTCTGGTCGCACGGCGACCACCCGGCCGCCGCCCGCATCGGCGCGCGACTGGGACTTCAGAAGGTGCGCGAGTTGCTGGTCATGCGCCGGAGTCTCGACGACGAGTTGCCCGAACCGGTCTGGCGCGACGGCGTCACCGTCCGCGCGTTCGTCCCCGGCCGGGACGAGGCCGCGGTGGTCGAGGTCAACCGGCGCGCCTTCGACTGGCACCCCGAGCAGGGCGCGCTGACCGTCGCCGACGTCGAGGCGACCGAGCGCGAGCCCTGGTTCGACCCGGCCGGGTTCTTCCTCGCGGTCG
This sequence comes from Actinokineospora sp. PR83, assembly GCF_021056305.1. NCBI lineage: Bacteria > Bacillati > Actinomycetota > Actinomycetes > Pseudonocardiales > Pseudonocardiaceae > Actinokineospora > Actinokineospora sp. PR83. Next base: position 6,058 of record NZ_JAJCXD010000087.1, on the reverse strand, counting down.
AAGCCGATGGCACCGGCGCCGACCGGCTGCTGGGCTTCCACTGGACCAAGGTGCACCCGGACGGCACCGGCGAGGTCTACGTCGTCGGCGTCGACCCGGACGCCCAGGGCGGCGGCCTGGGCCGGGCGCTGACCCTGGTCGGCATCCGCCACCTGCGGGCCGTCGGCCGCCCCGAGGTCATCCTGTACGTGGAGGCCGACAACGCCCCCGCCGTCGCCGTCTACCGGCGCCTGGGCTTCACCCGTTCGGCCGCCGACGTCCAGTGGGCCGTACCGCGCACTGGCGGCGCATAAACGGTTACCCGCTGCGCACACGCGGGTCACGGGACGGCGACAATGTTGTAGTCAGAGCCACATTCGGAGCCTTGTTCACTCGCCGTTCACCTCTTCAAGAGGGCGCGTCCACCACCGCTGCCTAGCGTCGCCGGCGACACGGCTGACAGAGAGTCACGCCGACCGTGAAGGCTCCTGTGCTGGAGGAAATGTGAAGACCAAGCGGACCGCGTCGGTGCTCGGCATCGTGGCCGCCGGTGCCCTCGTGCTCAGTGCGTGCGGCAGCGACAACAACACCCCGACCGGTTCCGGCAACTCCGGTGCGCCCGCCCCCACCGCGACCGCGCCGGTCGAGTGCGGTGGCAAGAAGGCCCTCCAGGCCGAGGGCTCCAGCGCGCAGAAGGGCGCGATGGAGGCCTTCAGCGCCGCGTACCAGGCGAAGTGTGCAGGCCAGCAGGTCTCCTACACCCCGTCCGGCTCGGGTGCGGGTGTCAAGCAGTTCAACGGCGGCATCGTCGACATCGGCGGCAGCGACTCCGCGCTGAGCAAGGACAAGGGCGAGGTCGACGCGGCCGCCCAGCGCTGCAAGAGCAACCCGGCGTGGAACCTGCCGCTGGTCTTCGGCCCGGTCGGCGTGGCCTACAAGGTCGACGGCGTGACCGACCTGTCGCTGACCCCCGAGGTCGCCGCCAAGATCTTCAACGGCACGGTCACCAAGTGGAACGACCCGGCCATCACGGGCATCAACTCCGGCGCCACCCTGCCGGACAAGGCCATCACCGTGATCTACCGCGGCGACGAGTCGGGCACCACCGACAACTTCCAGAAGTACCTCAAGGCCGCCTCCAAGGGTGCCTGGACCCAGGACGCGGGCAAGAAGTTCAACGGCGGCATCGGCCAGGGCGCGCAGGGTTCCGCGGGTGTCGCGGACGCCATCGCCGCCGGTGACGGCGCCATCGGCTACGTCGAGTGGTCCTACGCCCAGGACAAGAGCCTGACCACCGCGAAGATCGACAGCGGCTCCGGCGCGGTCGAGCTGACCGCCGAGTCCGCCGCCAAGGCCATCGCCTCCGCCAAGCTCAAGGGTGAGGGCAACGACCTGGTCATCGACCTCGACGCCCTCTACGCCAGCAACACCGCGGGCGCGTACCCGCTGGTCCTGGCGACCTACGAGATCGTCTGCTCCAAGGGCTACGACGCCGACACCGCCAAGGCCGTCAAGGCGTTCCTGACCGTTGCCGCCACCGACGGCCAGGCCCAGCTCGCCGACGCGGGCTACGTGCCGCTGCCCAACGAGTTCCAGACCAAGCTGCTGACCGCCATCAGCGCGATCGCCTGACCACTCGAGACCCAGGCAGACTGAGCAGAGACGCGATGAGCGACTTCGCCAAGGTCGGACGCCCCGCGACCCGGGAAACCGGGTCGCGGGGCGCGGCGCCGAACACCGCCCCGGAGGCCACGATTCCCCCCAACCCGCCGGACTCGGGTGCGCCCCCGGCCGCGCCCAAGGTCGTCACCCGCCCGGGTGACCGCATCTTCCGGACGCTGACGGTCGGCTCGGGTGTGCTGATCGTCGTGATGATCGCCCTGATCGGCGTCTTCCTGCTGATCCAGGCCATCCCGTCGCTGAGCGGCAACCAGGCGAGCTTCCTGTTCAGCCGGGACTGGAACGCCGACCCGGCCGCCCTGGCCTTCGGCGTGCTGGACCTGCTGCTGGTCACCGTGTTCAGCTCGGTGTTCGCCCTGCTCATCGCGATGCCGATCTCGCTCGGCATCGCGCTGTTCCTCACCCAGTACGCCCCCAAGCGACTGGCCAGGCCGTTCGGCTACGTCGTCGACCTGCTGGCCGCCGTGCCGTCGATCATCTACGGCCTCTGGGGCCTCTACGAGCTGGCACCGGCGCTTTCGCCGATCACCACCTGGCTCAACGACACCCTGGGCTTCATCCCGATCTTCGCCACCGGCAGCTCCAACCTGGCCATCGGCCAGACCATCTTCACCGCGGGCATCGTGCTCGCGGTCATGCTGCTGCCGATCATCACCGCGATCAGCCGCGAGGTCTTCGACCGCACCCCCTCGACGCAGATCGAGGGCGCGCTGGCGCTGGGCGCCACCAAGTGGGAGGTCGTGCGGACCACCGTGCTGCCCTTCGGCCGCGCGGGCTACATCAGCGCGTCCATGCTGGGCCTGGGCCGCGCGCTCGGTGAGACCATCGCCGTCATGATCATCCTCGCGTCGACCTCGCAGCACTTCGGCTTCAGCCTCTTCGACGGCGGCGACACCATCGCCTCCAAGATCGCCCGAGCGGCGTCGGAGTTCAACGACCCGCGCGGCGCGGGCGCCTACATCGCGGCGGGCCTGGTGCTGTTCGTGCTGACGTTCATCGTCAACGCCTTCGCCCGCTACATCATCTCCGGGCACAAGGAGTACGAATGAGCACCGCCACTGACCTCGACCGGCCCGCGGCGCCGCCCGCGTTCCAGGAGATCGGGGCGGGTCGCAAGCTGCGCAACCGGTTCGCCACCGGGCTGGTCTGGGGTGCCTTCCTCATCGCCTTGGCCCCGCTGGTCTGGCTGCTGATCACCGTCCTCGCCCGCGGCTTCGAGCACGTGCTCACCGCGGACTGGTGGAGCAGGTCCTTCGCGGGCCTGACCTCCCGCCAGTTCGGTGGCGGCGTCTACCACGCGATCGTCGGCACCCTGCTCCAGGGCCTGATCTGCGCGATCATCGCCGTGCCCATCGCCATCCTGGTCGCGGTGTACCTGGTCGAGTACGGCAAGGGCTCCCGGCTCGCGGGCGCGGTCACCTTCACCGTGGACATCCTCTCCGGTGTTCCCTCGATCGTGGCGGCGCTGTTCATCTACGCGCTCTGGGTGACCACCCTCGGCCTCCCGCGCAGCGCGTTCGCGGTGTCACTGGCCCTGGTGCTGCTGATGATCCCGGTGGTCGTCCGCACCACCGAGGAACTGCTCAAGATCGTCCCGGACGAACTCCGCGAGGCCGCGTACGCGCTGGGCATCCCCAAGTGGAAGACCATCGTCAAGATCGTCATCCCGACGGCGCTGTCCGGCATCATCACCGGCATCTCGCTGGCCATCGCCCGCGTCATGGGCGAGACCGCGCCGGTGCTGGTCCTGGTCGGCTACACCAGCTACATCAACTTCGACCCGTTCAGCGGCAGCATGGCGTCGCTGCCGCTGCTGATGACCTCCGAGCGCCTCACCACCAACGCCATCGGCGAGGCCAGGGTGTGGGGCGCGGCGGTCACCCTGATCCTCATCATCACCGTGTTCAACCTGCTGGGATCGCTGATCTCGCGGCTGACCTCCCTGAAGACGAAGTAGGCGACCCATGGCCAAGCGCATCGACGTCAAGGACCTCAACCTCTACTACGGCAAGTTCCACGCCGTCGACCAGGTGTCCCTGGCGGTCCCTCCGCACAGCGTCACCGCCTTCATCGGCCCCTCCGGCTGCGGCAAGTCCACCGTGCTGCGCTCCCTCAACCGGATGCACGAGGTCATCCCCGGTGCCAGGGCGGAGGGCAAGGTCCTCCTCGACGGCGAGGACATCTACGCGAGCACGGTCGACCCGGTGTCGGTCCGCCGCACCATCGGCATGGTCTTCCAGCGGCCCAACCCGTTCCCCACCATGTCCATCAGGGACAACGTGGTGGCCGGGCTCAAGCTGGCGGGCGAGCGCGACAAGCGCAAGCTCGACGAGGTCGCCGAGCGCGCCCTGCGCGGCGCCAACCTCTGGGCCGAGGTCAAGGACCGCCTCAACCGCCCCGGCGGCGGCCTCTCCGGCGGCCAGCAGCAGCGCCTCTGCATCGCCCGCGCCATCGCGGTCCGCCCCGACGTCCTGCTGATGGACGAGCCCTGCTCCGCCCTCGACCCGATCTCCACCCTGGCCATCGAGGACCTCATCGGGGAGCTGAAGAAGGACTACACGATCGTCATCGTCACCCACAACATGCAGCAGGCGGCCCGGGTCAGCGACCAGACCGCCTTCTTCAACCTCGCGGGCGTCGGCCAGCCCGGCCGCCTGGTCGAGATCGACGACACCGAGCGCATCTTCTCCAACCCCGGCCAGAAGGCCACCGAGGACTACATCTCCGGCCGCTTCGGCTGATCTCGGCACCCCTCTCCACCCGCGAGCCCCCTCGGCCTCTCTGGCCAGGGGGCTCGCGGCGTTCCGTCACCCGATCCGGTCATCCCGCACCGCGCCGGGAACCACCACCGATCTCGTCTCGTCAGAGCCGAGACGGGCAACACCCACCATTGGTACCGTGACGCGGGAGGTTGTAGCCATGACTGGATCTGTGCAGACGGCTTACCACGCCCCGGGTGCCCCGCCACCGGGCGCGTCGGACCGGAACAGCCCGGACTACGACCCCACCTACGACCCGAGCAGCCCGTACTACATCGACCGGACGGGGACCTCGGACACCTCCCAGGAGGTGCAGGAGCAGGCCGAGCAGCAGGTCGACCAGGACATCGACCAGGCGAACTGGTGGGAGATCTGGAAGCAGTTCACCCGCAACAGCGAGGTCAACGAGCGGTTCAACCAGGACATGTCCGCCCAGGCCGACCAGCTGGCCCGGGGGTTGGAGACTCGGCCGACGCCCGCGCTGTCGTGCATGAACTACATGAGCAGGGAGCACCCCGAGCTCCAGACGATGGTGACCCAGGACGTCGACCCCGACCAGGTCGGTGAGATGGGCCAGATGTACGTCGAGGCCGGGAACCAGATGTCGGCCTTCCAGGGCGACGTGGCCTCGGCGATCAACAACAGCCAGACCGACTGGCAGGGGACCGCGGGCGACTCGGCCCGGCAGTTCATGGCCGACATCGGCAACTGGGTGGGCAAGGCCGGGCAGAGCGCGCAGCTCGCGGGCACGCAGACCGGCATCCAGGCGTCCGCGCTGGCCGAGGCGAAGAACTCCATGCCCGATCCGGTGCCGTTCGACCTCAAGGCGGCCAACCAGGACCTGGCGACGACGACCAACCCGATCGAGCTGGCCACCAAGGCGACGCAGTACATGAACGACTACCGCGCCAGCCAGGCCGCGCACGAGGAGGCGGCCCGCGTCGTCGGCACCTACGACGGCGCCCTGGGCAGCTCGGCGACGATGCCCGCCTTCGCCACCCCGCCCACCATGTCCGGCGGCGGCACGGACGACCCGGGCAAGGTCGACGACGGCAAGAAGGTCCAGAACCCCGGCGACAGCGACGTGACCGTCCCCGGCGGCAGCGACCGAGGACCCTCGGCGTACACCCAGAACCCGGGCGGCAGCACCGGCGGCACCAACCCGCCCCAACTCGGCGGCAACCCGGGCACCACCGGCAACGGTGGCGGCAACGGCGGTGGCGGCGGCACCATCACCACCCCGCAGATCCCGAACCTCCCCGGCGGTGGCGGCGGCACCACCAACCCCAGCCAGTACCCACCCACGCCCGGCCCCGGCCACCTCCCCGGCATCAACGGCCCGGGCGGCGGCACCGGTACCGGCACCGGGAACGGCCCCACCAATGGCGGCCTCGGCGGCCTGACCCCCCTCGGCGGCGGCCCCCTCAACGGCCTCGGCGAGGACAGCGTCCGCACCGGCCGCGGCGGCACCGGCTTCGGCGGTGGCCGCGGTGGCTTCGGCGGCGGTGGTGGTGGCTTCGGCGCAGGCGGCGCGGGTGCGGGCGGCGGGGCAGGCGCGGGCGGAGGTGCCGGAGCCGGTGGCCCCGGCGCCAAGGGCGCGGGTGTCGGCGCGGGCGCGCTGGCGGCCGAACACGCCATGG